>JAUVCD010001081.1 GCA_030590865.1 Myxococcales bacterium
CGCCTATTGGTGCTGACTGGCTCAGCGGCCCGCAATCACAGGTACTTTGAAATGGCGCGGGCCGTCGGCAACAAATCGAACATTGGCGGCCGGGGCTCTCGGCATCACCGCACCTGGCTCTCTAACGAATCCAAACCGTGGCCAAAACTAATAGGCGTTTGCAGGAGCGGCGCGCGGCAGTGAGCGCGGCCGTGCCTCGGCCCTTGTCGCGCCGGTCGTGCAAACGTCGGGTTGGACGAAGCTGCCGTCGAAGCTCCGCTATGGGTTAATCGCCGAGCCCGCCTTGCGTATCGTGGGCTGGATCGATCTCGATTGGGACTGCACTCGTGTGGCGAAGTCGGCGGTGGGCGTGAGCAGCAGTGAAGTTGTGCGGTGACGGCACGAGTTGCTGCAACGCGGGTGTTGATGGCGGCAGTCAGGCACACGGAGGCAGCTGCACCCGAGGTTGCGGGAGCATGGCGTGTTGACGCTGGGCGTCATCCCTATCCAGATGAAGGTTCTCATGACGTGTCCATGTAGCTCGGCGCCGGCTGGGGGAGCGCGCTTCGCACGAGGCCGCACCCGCAGCTTGGGCACCGGCGTGGGTCCACGCCGGTGAGCCGCAAGACAAGCTCCTGCCAAGTCGTTGTCACCTCCGCGATGGTGGAGGCAGCATTCAGCTCAGGTTGGCTCTGGTGTTCGGGCTCGACACGGGTTGCGGTGAGGAGCTTTCGAGCCAGTGAAAGTTTGGTTCTGATGTTGCTCGCGGCGTACAGACCGAAGTGACGGATCTTGTTGAAGCCACGCGGGAGCACGTGGTCGAGGTAGCGGCGGATGAACTCGAGCGGCGCGATAGTGACGGACTGACCGTCTTTTGTCGCAAAGCGCACACCGCTGTCATCGAAGGTTTGGATTCGGTGGTTGGAGATGCCAACGCGATGGGGTGTAGCGGCCAAGATAACGAAAGACGTGCTCAGGCCCAGCGAAGGGACGCTTGGCGTAGACCACCCAGGATTTCTTGTAGAGACGGTCGAGCATCGTGGCGAAGTCGTTGTCGTCGGCCAGGAGAGCCGCCGCGCCGGTGTAACGAAGTGACCCGTCGTCTCGAAGTCGTCGCAGACCGGCAAGGAACTTGCCGCGAAAGAGGGCTCCGAGGACGTGGACGGGGAAGAGGTAGTCTCGGCTGCAGGCGGTCCATGCGTCGCCGGTGGAAGACAGACCGCCGCCGGTCACGATGCAGTGCAGGTGTGGATGGAAGGTGAGCGTTCGGGTCCATGTATGCAGAACTGTGGTGACACCGAGGCGTCCGCCCAGACGTTTTGGGTCATCGCCGAGGTCGAGCAGCGTGCGGGAGGCCGAAGCAAACAGGAGGCTGAATAGTAGCTCGCGATTGGCACGGCACAGCGAGCGCAGCTCGGCGGGCATCGTGAAGACGACGTGAAAGTGATCCGTGGGTAGGATGCGCTCGAGGCGCCGCTCGATCCAGCGCGCCTGGGCGAGACTCCAGACCTCCTGACATACGGGTCGTAACCGGCTGAAATCAGGGGACACACCTCCCAGGGGGTGCGGACCCAAAACTGTCCGGTTTTTTTGCGCAGGAGAGGCATGCTCCTCCGCGATGACAAAACGGACGGAGCAGCCGAGTCTCTTCCCTGAGCAACGAAGCTCTCGCGGCGACGGCGTCGTCTGGGTCAACCACCGGTGTCGTCTCGAGACACGAGACGGCTACCGCGTGGTCGCCGTCGCCGGAATTGTGCTCGCCCATTATGCTGTCAACGACCGGATGGCGGAGGCGCACGCGATGGTGGCCCTCGTTGATCAAGGCTACGCACGGCAGAGGGAGGTAGCGCGAGCGTTTGGCT
>JAUVCD010000988.1 GCA_030590865.1 Myxococcales bacterium
CGGCATCTTCTCGGTTTTCGGACCCCCGTCCTCTTCCGGTTCCTCTTCCGGTTCCTCTTCCGGTTCCGCGTCCGGTTCCGCGTCCGGTTCCGCGTCCGGTTCCGCGTCCGGTTCCGCGTCCGGTTCCGCGTCCTCTTCCACCTCTTCCGGCGACGTGCCATGCCAACTGGGCGGTGGCGGGAGGGTCGGATGAGTAGGCACGTCCTCGTCGAGCCCCAGGCTGGCGCCGATTTCGCGGCGTAGCTTCGCGTGGGCTTTCGAGACGGCGAATCCGAACAGATCGCTGACCAACTCGGCGGCGCTGATCCAGGGGTGGTCGCCTGCGCTGCGGACCGCATCGACGGCTGCCTCGAGGTCGCCGCAGAGCAAGTAGCCGGCCCGAGTGGCGCACCGCTCCACCGAGGCAACCCACTGCTTCAAATTCACCCTGCCGCCTGCCTCTTCGAAGCGGCCCACGGCTTTTTCGAGATCCGCCCGCTCCTCGGGAAGCTGGTGCTGAACGATGGCGGCCGACAGCTTCTCCAGGGCCCGGGCGTGTGCCTCCGAGGCCGGCTCGGTTCCCAGTACGATGTGGAGCGCAGCCAGGAAGCAAATGGTCAGCTCGTCGATCGAGCGAAGGTGAGCCACCAGAGCATATTCGGGCAAGCGAATCGCCAGGTGCTGGCCCACCATGAAGGTGAGTCTCACCATCGTCATACCGCTCAGGACCTCGCGGCCGATGACGGTGGTCTGCTGCTTGGCGAAGGGTGCGCTGAGCCCGCCGGTGAATTCTTCGTTGACGTAGATATCCGGCCGCTCCATCCCCAGAAACTGGCAGCCCCACGCCAAGGTCCGGACGGCGCTCACCGTGCTGCTTGCGGGATCGTGCCGACTCTCTTCAGTGAGCTGAGGCAGCTTGCCCTCTGCCTCGAGCTGGCTCACCCGCATGCGCAACACCGCTGGCGCGATGGCCCGCATGACCTCGTCCACCGTCTCGTCGCGACCGGCGTCGCGCAACCAGCCCCAGGCCTGAGCCCGCATGGGCCGCTTGTGGGCTGGCACGCCGTCAACCCGGTAGGCGCGAAACAGGACGAACTCGGGTTTGGTCGCCGAGCCAATCAACATGGCCACACTGGCGGAGAGATAGGATGCGTCCAGATCGTCGTCCCGCTGGGCCAGCTCGAACAGCTGATGGAAGGTCTCGCTGCGCTCAGTGTCGAGCTCTGCTGCCTTGCGAAGGTAGCGAAACGCGTCCTCACGCTGGTCGAGCTCGAGGGCAATCTCGGCGGCGAGTAGCTGGGCCGACAATTGGTCCGGACGGATTGCCAGCTCGTGCTGTAACTCGGCCAGCGCACTCTCCGAATCCTCGAGGTGATCCCGATAGAGCAAGGCCATTCGGCGATGGAGCTCAGCGATTACGGTGCGTGAGGTATCGTCCGCCGGGCGGTCCACGAACGCAGCGATCATCTTGGTATAGACCCGCTCGAGATCAGCCCACTCCTGCCCCTCGGCCAGCACGGTAGCGACGATCTCGAGGGCCTCGAGGTGAGTTGGATCGGCATCGAGCGCCCGTTCGTAGGCTTCCAGAGAGGCCTTCTCCCGATGAGCCTCGAACATGCAGTACTCGCCCTGCTCGCAGTAGCGCATGGCCTTGGCCCGAGGATCAGTGGTGAGCTCGGCCATCCGGCCACGGACGTCGATGACTTGGTCGACGGCGCCTTCCTGCTCGTAGAGGGCAGCCAGGCGCTGCAGTGGCTCGAGACGGTCAGGGAAACTATCGCGAGCCTGGACCAATCGCTCTCGAGCACGCTTGACGTCACCGGCGTCCAATCGCCACCGCTCGCCCGATGCGAGCAGCAATTGAAGGCGTATCTCGTCAACTAAATCGCCGGCGAGGTAGCGCTCCTCTGCGCTGTGGACCGCTCGCCAATTCTTCTCTGCGGCATTGAGCTCGATCAGCGCTTCGAGCGCCCGACTTTCTGTCGGATCGATGGACAGCGCCTTGTCGAAATTGGACACCGCCAACCGCACGTTGCCTTGCGCCCGCATCAGCTCGCCGAGCCGTAAATAGACCGTTGCGCGCTCCGGAGTGGCCTCGGTCCCCAGCTTGCCCAGCGCCTTCTTGTACTCTTTGAGCGCCTCGTCGATGAGACCAGCAGCGGCGCGCTCGTCGCCCTCGGCGATGTGGTCAGCCACGGTCATATCCGAGGGCTTCTTCTTGGGATTTTCGGTCCGCTGTTCAACGCCATCGTCGTCAATCACGACCTCGACGATCTCGACCAATGAGCTCTCTCGCTTGGGCTCAGCGGTGGGCGCTGGCTCAGGTGCTTGAACCGGGGCGACCTCGGCTGCATCTGCAGGCGGCGGCTCGGACGCCGGGGGCTCGGACGGCAGCGGCGCCGCCGGCTCGGTGGGCGCAGCGACCATGGGCTGGGTGCTCGGCGGCGTGCTCGGCGGCCTTTGCTCGGTCTCGATCTCGTCGGCAACCTCCTGAGCGACCTCGTGGGCCCGCATGGCTTCAGGGCCGTCAGCGATCGTCTCCTTCATCAGGTGGGCGCGGCGACCCTGCTG
>JAUVCD010000952.1 GCA_030590865.1 Myxococcales bacterium
ACTCGACGATGACTGTGAGCTTATCGGCGCAGCCCAACAGCGTGCAGGCGTCGCCGTCGCCACAGGCGGCGATGGCGATGGCGAGACCTGAAAGAAGCGCGAAGGATGAGATGTGCCTGATCATACTGGCCATGTGAAGCAAGCAACGTGCCGCGCGGCTAGACCACGTCCTGCCGTCCTGCCGTCCTGTCGCCGCGCCCGAGGCCGACATCGCTTGCCTCAACTGGCACACGCTGACACACACAGCCCACCAGCAAGCGCTGGCCCAGAGGATAACGGATCCGAAGGCTGCGGGCGGAGGTAGAGGAGGGATACGGGTACGCCTTTTTACCTACGTGCACCCACCCGGATGAGTGATCGGTACGCTACGGCGCGAGCTACTCGACCAGGTGATCGTCGTGAGCGAGCAGCACCTCCGCAGTCTCCTACAAAGCTATCTCGACGATTACTATCATCCTGGCCGGACGCACTTGTCCTTGGGCAAGGACCCGCCGGCCGAGCGTGAGATCGAGCGGCCGGAGATGGGTGAAGTGATCGAGTTGCCCGTCGTCGGTGGTCTCCATCAGCTGCCGCGCGGTCCGTGACCACCGAGCGGCACACTTCGAGTCACCCCAAGCCGACGCCTCCTCGCGCGGATCGCGTTTCTGGGACCCACAGGCGCCATCGCCGTGGGACAGCTCAAAAAGCCGATAATCTATCTTTCAGTCACCGATCCGCCCTACCCTTGGCTGCAGAAGGAGTCTGATCAACCATGCAACAAGGCGGATGGGGCGGTGCCCCAGGACAACCCGGCGCCCCACCTCAGCAGGGGTACGCCCCACAACCCGGCGCGCCCCAACAGCAGCAACACGGCGCCCCCCCTCCACAAGGCGCGCCACCCGGCGTCCAGCCTCCGGCCGCGCCCGGTCCCGAAGACGCCAAGAGTTTCTTCGCGGGTCTGTTCGACTTCTCCTTCACGAACCTGATCACCCCCAAAGTCATCAAGTTCCTGTACGGGCTGTTCTTGCTCCTTTGGGCGCTCGGTATTCTCGGCGGCTTGGGCACAGTGGCGATGATGCTCATCCAGGGCGAGATCATCGTCGCCTTCGTGGCGCTCATCCTGCTGCCGATCATCGCGGTGCTCTACCTGGTGATGATCCGCATGTATCACGAGCTGATCATCATCGCGTTCAAGATCGCTGAGAACCTCGAGCAGATCAAAAACAACACCGCCAAGTAGCGTGCGCGCCGCAACGGCCAGCTGCCGTCTCAGGCTACCCCACGAAGCCCTCGGTCTGGCGAAGCGCGGAGAGGAGTGCGACCGCGATGGGATCTACGGCGCCGTATTCCGCCGCCGAATGAAGGCGATGAGCATCAACGAAGTGCTGATCGCCCCTCGGTCGCCATGGCAAGATCCATACGTCGAGCGGGTGATCGGCACGCTACGGCGCGAGCTACTCGACCACGTGATCGTCGTGAGCGAGCAGCACCTCCGCAGTCTCCTACAAAGCTATCTCGACGATTACTACCATCCTTGCCGGACGCACTTGTCCTTGGGCAAGGACCCGCCGGCCGGGCGTGAGATCGAGCGGCCGGAGATGGGTGAAGTGATCGAGTTTCCCGTTGTCGGTGGTCTTCATCATCGGTACACGCGGCGGGCGGCCTGAGCCGTCGCTGACCGAGCACGCCCGGAACAGAGCCAGCAGCGCTCACCCCAAGCCGACGCCTCCTCGCGCGGATCGCGTTTCTGGGACCCACAGGGGGCGTCGTCCCGGGCTCCGTTTCCGGGCGGCACTATCCCTAGCGTCGCTGTCGCGAGGCCCCGCGAGCGACCAGGTAACGCGATTGTGAAGTTATACTATCACAAAGTGATACCTGAACCCACCATGCGGCGTATGTAGGCCGGTGAAGCACAACATCCCCGCGCGGGCACGCACCGCGGAGCCCAGGAGACCCCCCATGACGTACTTTCCCCATCGGCAATCACCACTGAATCGGCTGAAGCTCGTGGCGCCCATCGCCATGATGACCACCGCCGTAGCCTGCAGCAACGAGGTGAAGGACGAGCCAGCGCCCACGACCGGCACGGCGCAGCAAGCCGTCAGCGGCAACATCCATCCTGACGAGATCCAGATCGATGGCGGCGGCAACGGCGCCGATCTGAGGCACGATGTCGGCGTCCCGCTAAATGCCGGCGCAGCGCTGGATTGGGTGGCGGACAGCGCCCCCAACAGCGGAAGCGGTTGCCTGAGCTCCGACGGGCTCGCGAGCTGTATCGAGACGGGGGTCACCGGTGCCGCTGGGGGCGTGGGTCACTGGAACGGCGTCCGCATCGTCGATGGCATCGGCGGGGCCGATCAGGACATCTTCCTCACCGGCGGCAAGGAGAACGACCACGAGACTTGGAACATTGGTCCCGGCTCGGTGGGATCGTCGAAGTTCGACATCACCCAAGCGTACCTGGCGAACAACCAGAACAGCCTGTACTTCGGGATGGAGCGCCGCGGCAACAACGGCACCACCGCCTTCGATTTCGAGTTCAACCAGCTCGCCCCGATGGCGGACCCCTCTTGCCCCCAAGATCCAGCCGTTCCCTGCCGCACCGTCGGCGACGTGCTGTTTACCTTCGAGATGAAGGGCTCCGGCGGCAGCGGCAGCGCCACGCCCTATATCTACACCTGGGATGGCACCACCTATGTGGCTGGCTCGGCCGCCGGCATCGTGTCGTCGATCAACAGCACCCAGACCACCGCCGGCGCGCCGTGGGGTCACGTCGACAGCAAGG
>JAUVCD010000697.1 GCA_030590865.1 Myxococcales bacterium
TCTTGCTGCTCGACGCTGCCCGAGAGCGAGACGCAGTCGAGAACCGCGCAGCATTCGCCCGCTGAGCCGAGGGCCGTCAAGAGATTGCTCTTGCCCACCACGGTCCCCTTCTTCGAGCACCCCTCGGCGATGTTGCACACCACCGAGTCAGACGCCCGCAGCCCTTGGTCGCACAAGTGAGACCGCCCGCGGGGAAACCCGGCGCGGGAGAACCACCGGTTCACCTCGACAGCTAGTCGGTAACAATCGAGCTTCTCGTAATCGAATGCGTGCTTCATCTGGCCTCCATCGGTCGCCGGGTTTGCGAGAAGGCGACCTCGCCCACAGCGTTCAGTCGCCCTCGCAGCAAACCCGGCGACCGATGGAGGCCCCAAAGCTCCAGCAACTACGACCTCCGTTGCCCCGAGATTCGAGAGAAACGAGAATCGAGAGAGCCGAGCATCGAGCCGCGAGAATCGAGCCCATCGAGCCGCGAGAATCGAGCTTGTCGAGCCGCGAGAACCGAGCTCCTCGAGCCCCGAGAATCGAGAGCTCGGAAGCGTGAGGGAAGCGGGGTCGTTCAGGGGTTCGTGCTCGTGGGGGAAGGGGTCGCGGTAATCGAGCCCCGAGCCCCGAACGCGAATTTGAGCCCCCCGCGACAGTAAGAGGTATCCCTACCGACCACCGATCAAGGCTGGGCCACGAGCGGACCATCCACGCCGCCAAAGTCAGCATCTGGGGGACCCAACCGTGCTCCACCTACCGCGACCCTAAGTGATCGGTTATGGGTCGCTAAGGACCCACCGTCGAAAGCCACCATGAACACAGCTAGCACCTTGGCACGGCTCCTCGCCGCCATCGTCGTAACCGGAGCGGTCACCGCCTCGGCCTCTGCACGAGCCGACACCATCACCATCGCGACCATGGCACCCAAGTCGAGCCTCTGGGGCAAGGTGTTCGGCGCTTGGTCCAAGGCGGTGAACAAGAAGACCAACGGCAAGCTGGTGCTCAAGTTCTACTGGAACGCCACCCAAGGTGACGAGACCACCACGGTAGCCAAGATGCGAAGCGGCCAGCTCGACGGCGCGACCCTCGGCGCCAGCGGGCTTGGCAAGATCCACAAGCCAGCGCTGGCGCTGGCGCTGCCGGGGCTGCTGACCACCTGGCGGAGCGTCGATCAGGCCCGGGCTGCGATCTATCCGGAGCTCAAGACTGCCTTCGACAAGAAGGGATTCTATCTGAGCAGCATCGGCGACGTGGGCCGCGCTCGCACGCTGTCCAAGGGGCGAGCCATCCGGACGCCTGACGACATCAAGGGCATGAAGCCAGCCGGACCGCGCCAGGGGCTGATCGCACCGGTGATGTTCTCGGTGCTAGGCGTCACACCGGTGCCGACGAGCCTACCTGAGCTGCTGCCAGCGCTGAGCTCGGGTCGCATCAATCTGATGGTCGCCCCAGCCCTAGCGGCGGAGCAGCTTCAGTGGGCACCTTACTTCGATCACATTGCCGCTGACGTGTCCGGTATTGCCGTGGGCGCCATGGTGCTGTCGAAGAAGCGACTAGACGCCCAGCCGGAGGACGTGCTCGAGGTGCTCCGCAAGACGGGTAAGAAAGCGGGCAAGCTGCTGCGCGCGCGGATTCGCAAAGAGGACGACGCGGCCTACCGGCGACTGGCCGGTAGGATGACGGTGGTGACGCTCACGACCCGGGAGAAGGCGAGCTGGGCGAAGGTGACCACAGAGGTGCGCCGGCGGCTCAGTCAAAGCACCTTCCCCGCCGACCTGGTGGCTCGGCTCGAAGCAGCGGCAGCTCGGTAACGACCCACTTAAGTCGCTCCCTTGCACCTGAAGACGGTGAAGGCCGAGCCCTCTCAGTGCTAGCGTCGTGACCTGCCATGAACGAGATGACCTTAGCCAAACATCCTAATTTCTCCGGTGTGCCAGGCCCGGTGCTGGTGGTCGTGATGGACGGCGTCGGCGTGGGCAAACATGACGAGGCCGACGCCGTGTGGCTGGCCCGCACGCCCAACTTGGACTGGCTCGCCGCCCACACGCCGACGACCACGCTTCACGCCCACGGAACCGCAGTAGGCTTGCCCAGCGACGGCGACATGGGCAACAGCGAGGTCGGTCATAACGCCCTCGGCGCCGGGCGGGCCTTCGATCAAGGAGCCAAGCTGGTCAAGCTGGCCATCGACAGCGGCCGGCTGTTCGAGGGTCAGTCATGGCGGACGGCGGTCGAGCAGGTACAAGGCAGCGGCGAGCCCCTCCACTTCATCGGGCTGCTCAGCGATGGCAATGTCCACAGCCACATCGATCATCTCGTAGCCATGGTGCGACAATGTGATCGCAGCGGCGTCGCCCAGGTTCGGGTGCATGCCCTCTTGGATGGCCGCGACGTCCCGGAGACCAGCGGGCTAATCTACGTCGCCCAGATCGAGGCAGTGCTGAGCGAGATCTCCAGCAAGCCTGATCGCGATTACCGCATCGCCTCGGGTGGCGGCCGCATGACGGTGACGATGGACCGCTACCAAGCCGACTGGTCGATGGTGGAGCGAGGCTGGCAGCTGCATGTACGGGGTGAAGGTCGGGGCTTCAGCTCGATGAGCGAAGCTATCGAGACGCTACGTAAGGAAGATCCCAAGGCCATCGACCAGTACCTCTCTGGCTTCGTCATCGTCGACGACGAGGGCAAGCCGGTGGGGCCCATCGAAGACGGCGCCGCCGTGATCTTCTTCAACTTCAGAGGCGACCGGGGCATCGAGATCACCCGAGCCTTCGATGACGACGACTTTCCGTTCTTCGACCGGCGGCCTCGGCCCGACGTGTTCTACGCCGGAATGATGCAATACGATGGCGATCTACTGCTGCCCGAGCACTTCTTGGTGTCGCCACCAGAGATCGACCGCACCCTCGGCGAGTTTATGGCCCGAGCGGGTCTGGCTCAGCTGGCCATCAGCGAGACTCAGAAATACGGCCACGTCACCTACTTCTGGAACGGCAACCGCAGCGGCCGGTTCGACGAGGCCACCGAGACCTATATCGAAATCCCGAGTGACACCCGACCCTTCGAGCAGCGGCCCTGGATGAAGGCGACCCAGATCACCGACCGTCTCGTCGACGAGCTGAGGGACAACCACTACGCCCATGCCCGGGTCAACTACGCCAACGGCGACATGGTGGGCCACACGGGCAACCGCCAGGCGACCATCGTGGCGGTCGAGGCAGTGGACCTCCAGCTGGGCCGCCTGCGCGAATTGGTGACCGAACAGTCGGGCGCGCTGATCGTCTTGGCTGACCACGGCAACGCCGACGGGATGTTCGAGCGAAACAAGAAGACCGGTGAGCTCGCTCGAAACGAGGACGGCAGCCCCAAGCCCAAGACGAGCCACACCCTCAACCCGGTGCCCTTCCATGTGTTTGCGCCTGACTGTAAGCTCACCATCGACGACCAAGTCACGGCGCCGGGGCTCTCGAACGTCGCCGCTACCATCCTGCATTTGATGGGCTACGCGGCCCCGGCGGGCTACGACCCGTCGATCCTGCGGTAGCTGAACATGGGGGGTTATCGTCTCGTAGTTCCTTGGCGCCAGCGAGCCGGCTGGGCCGTGGTGCTGACTTGGGCCGCGGCGTCGACCGGTTGCCCCTCGACGGACGCAAACAAGCAACAAGCGGTCGATGGCGGCGCGGCCCTGTGCCCAGCCAGCGAGCCCAGCCAGTGTTTCGACCGTGGGATCAGCTGGCTCGATCGAGACCCCGAGAAGGCGGCGCGAGCGTTCAGCCTGGCCTGCGACGCCGGCATCGGGGGAGCCTGCAACAACCTCGGAGCGCTCTACGCTGAAGGTCGCGGCGTGCCCCGCGATTCATCACGAGCCGCGGCGCTCTACGAGCGTGCCTGCACCGCGGGAGCCGCCCACGGCTGCCACAGCCTCGCCCTCATCGTCGCCGAGGGCAAGCTGGGCAAACCCGACCTGGCCAAGGCCTTCACGCTGGCCTCCAAGGCATGTGCCCTCGGCCATGCCCATGGTTGTGACACGGCGGCGGTGGCCTATGCCAACGGCCGGGGCGTGACCGCCAACAAGCAGCAGGCCATGACCCTGTGGGAGCAAGCCTGCACCGGCGGCGTCGACCACGCTTGCGCCGCCTTGGGCATCAACCTGATCGTCGGGCTCGATGGCGTGCCCCGGGATACCGCCCGGGGCCAGCAACTGCTCTTGAGAGCCTGCAACGCCAATTACGCCCCTGCCTGCAAAGACCTGGGTGGCATGCACCTGGGCAAGGCGCTACCCAAGAGTGATGCCAAGCAGGGCATCGTCTTGCTCACCAACGCCTGCAACCTGAGCTACGGCGAAGGCTGCAACGAGCTCGGCGTGGCCCACGTTCAGGGCGTCGGCACAGAGCCGGACATGCAGCGAGCCGCAGAGTTGTTCGAGCGAGCCTGCACCTTGGGATCCGCAACCGGTTGCTCGAACCTGGCGATCGCCGCCGAGCACGGCGACGGCATCCCCAAGGACGAGCAGCGCGCCGCAGCGCTACGAGCCAAGGCGTGCCAGGGGGGTCATCAACCGAGCTGCAAGACCGGGGACAAGCACCCCTGAAGCCTGGCCCTCTCGGTGCGATCCGGTGGCCGTTGGCTCAGCCGCCCGCGCCGCCCGCGCCGCCCGCGCCACCCACGCCGCCGCTTCCACCCTGTCCACCACCGCCAGCGGCGCCGCCGCTGCCGCCACTGCCGGCAGACCCGCCTCCTCCGCCAGCCTGTCCGCCACCACCGGCGGGGCCGCCGCCGGTGCCGCC
>JAUVCD010000033.1 GCA_030590865.1 Myxococcales bacterium
TTCTGGACGTTCCCCGGGGGCGGCTGGGCCCGTTCGGTGGTGCGCGTCCCCGCGGTCCCCCGCTCCAACCCCCCTTTGCGTGGGGGGGGGGGTTTGCCGGGGGGCACCGCGGCTCCGCGCCTGGCACGACCTTTGGCCAGCGCACTCAGTTGCCTCTGAGGGGTTTTGGGAAAACCCCTCCCCCAGCGCCACAGGCGCCGGGGCCCCCTCCCCAAATGGAAAGCGCAGCAGCCCGTTTCAAAGGTCGAGCGCCAGGACCTCACCAGCTCCAATGGCGCCGGGGCCCCTCAAAAAACCCGGGCAGGTCTTCTGGTTCTGGTTGGTGTTTTCGGTCCTCGATCAGCGGCTGCACACACACCGGGGTGCAAGACGGAGAACGGGGATGCGGAAATCCCTCAACGCACAACCTCGCAAATGGTCTGCTGCGCTTCAACTTTGGGGAGGGGGCCCCAACGCGCTTCGCGTTGGGGGAGGGGTTTTCCCAAAACCCCTCGGGAGTAACTGAGCGTGCTGGCCAAGCCTAGGGCTAAGGCCGACCCCGCTGTGCCCCGCTGCGACCGCCGCCACCCAGGCACTGGGCGGTCGCAGCGGGGCACAGCGGGGTCGAGCACGACCTGTTAGGCAAGTACGGCACGCGGGCACCGCGGGGCACAGTGGGTTCACGCGCGACCCTGTGGGCCAAGCGTCACAGAATAAACTGATCGGTCAGCTTCAGGACGTGCAGGTTGACGCCCTTGAGCTTGGCGCACTGCTTTTCTACGTCCGACTGGAACGCTGGCTTGATGTGGTAGAGCATCGTGGCCAGGTCTTCGGGTGCCTTCAGCTTGTGCAGGTCTTTGATCAGCGTATTGGGCGTGTGGTGACCACTCAAGGTTGCCAGGGCTTGCTGCTCGTTGGGGAAGCTGACTTCCATCACCAGGGCCTTGAGATTTGGCGTGGCGTCGAGCAGCTCCCACAGGCGATCCGTCGGTCCAGTGTCGCCACTGAAGGCCACGACGCCGTTGCCGTCGTTGATGAGGAAGCCGGCGGACTCCACCGTGTGGTGTACTGCTGCGACGGTCACGTCGTAGCCCAACACCTTGGTGGGCGTCTCGAAGGGTAGCTCTCGGTAGACGATGGTGGGCTCTTCCAGGGACGGGATCCGCTCGAAATTGGGCCAGATCAGGTCATTGAAGAAGTGCTTGCGCAGTGCGGCGAGAGTGCCCTTGGTGCCGGCGATGGTGAGCGGACCGCAGTCGAGCTGAGCGCGGTTGTCGGCGATGGTTCCGAGGTCACGAACGTGGTCGAGATGCGAATGGCTCACGATGACCGTGTCCAGGCGAGCCTGATCGCTCAGATCCAGCTGGCTGGTCAGCGCACCGGCGTCGATCGCGAGGCGTTCGTCGATCAGAAACGCGGTTGTGCGATGCCGTGGCGTCTCACCGCCGTGACATCCGAGAACCCTGAGATCCATCGACCCTCACTCTTCTCACGGGGGTGCAGCCAAGAGGCTCTTTGAACAAGAGCTGTCCATTCGGTCACACCCACCCAATCACACATCGCTGTTCTTCACAAACTCATACAACCGCGACACGTCGGGCACCAGGATGCCGTCACGTTTCACCCGGAGCAGTTGTCGGCGTAGGAGGACCTTCGAGATTTCCCCCATTTCCGTATCTGCGACTGCGATCTCACCAGCAATGTCACCAAGGCGCTTGCGGATCCAGACGCCCTCACCTGTCTGCTCTCCGCTCATCTCGGCGTGGCGGATCAGGGCCATGCAGACCCGGGTGCGAGAGTCCCGCTGGCCCAACATGGACAGTAGCTCGCTGGTCGACGCCACGCGGTTGGCCAAGTCCTTGATGAACCGAATGGCGATCTCACTGTCTTCGGTGACCATCTGCTCGAGGGCGGCGCTGTCGATGGCCAGACAAGCGGTCGGCTCGAGCGCCGTGGCGGTGGTGGTGTGGGCCTGTTGGCGCACCAAGCCCACTCCCCCTACGATGTCGCCACCGACCAATTGGGCGAGGGTTGTCGACTCGCCATCGATGGTCCTCGACAGGCGGACGCTGCCCTCCTGAATGACGTACATGACGTCACTGGCGCTGCCCTCCAGAAAGAGCACAGCGCCGGTGTCGAATCGTCGAACGTCGAGAGACCTGTCCTGGCCATCCGGCATTGCTGACGCAGTCTACCGCTGCCGTCCGAACAGCGTCAAAACCGAAGAGCGCAAAAACGAAAAGCGCCAGAACGAACAGCCCTGACGCTTGCGTGGCAGCCCGTGCCGAAACACGGGCTCTTTGCTTGGTGTGCTCGAGCGCCGCTGGGCTACATGCCCATGCCGCCCATGCCGCCCATGCCGCCCATGCCGCCCATGCCGCCCATGCCGCCCATGCCGCCCATGCCGCCGCCCATGCCGCCCATGTCGGCACCAGGAGCGTCGTCGTCCTTGCTCGGCTTGTCGACGATCAGCACCTCGGTCGTGAGCAGTAGCCCGGCTACGCTGCTGGCGTTGGATAGGGCGTGGTGAACCACCTTGGTGGGATCGATGACGCCCGCTTTGACCAGGTCTTCGTAGCTGTCGGTGGCCGCGTTGTAGCCGAAGTTGCCTTTGCCCTTGATCACCTCGTTGACCACGACGCTGCCCTCGACGCCAGCATTGGCGGCGATCTGACGCAGCGGCGCGCTCAGCACGTCGCGCATGAGCTTGACGCCGTAGTCGCGGTCATCACCGAAGCTGAACTTGTCCAGCCCGCTGCCGGCCCGTAGCAGCGCGACGCCACCACCGGCGAGCACGCCTTCTTCGACCGCCGCGCGGGTCGCGTTGAGTGCGTCCTCGACCCGGGCTTTCTTTTCCTTCATCTCGATCTCGCTGGCCGCGCCGACCTTCACGACAGCGACGCCACCGGCGAGCTTGGCGAGTCGTTCCTGAAGCTTCTCGCGATCGTAATCGCTCGTCGAATCCTCGACCTGCCTCCGGATCGCATCGCAGCGGCCCTTGATGTCCTTCTTGGTGCCACCGCCAGCGACGATGGTCGTGTTGTCCTTGTCGATTTCGACGCGCTTGGCCGTGCCGAGATCCTTGAGGGTGGCGCTCTCGAGCTTGCGGCCCAGCGCGTCCATCAGGGGCGTGGCGCCGGTGAGGATCGCGACGTCCTTCAGCATCTCCTTGCGGCGGTCACCGAAGCCAGGCGCCTTGATGGCGGCGACCTTGAGGGTGCCGCGCAGCCGGTTGACGACCAGGGTGGCGAGAGCTTCGCCGTCCACGTCCTCAGCGATGATCAGCAGCTCCTTGCTGGCCTTGGCGATTTGCTCCAGCAAGGGGAGCAGATCGTTCATCGACGAGATCTTCTTCTCATAAACCAAGATGAGCGGGTCCGTGAGCTCGGCGACCATGGTTTCTTGGTTGGTGACGAAGTAGGGGGACAGATAGCCCCGGTCGAACTGCATCCCTTCCACGGTCTCGAGCTCGGTCTCGATGGCCTGGTTCTCTTCGACCGTGATGACGCCCTCTTTGCCCACCACCTCCATGGCATTGGAGATGATCTCGCCGATCTTCTCGTCGCCGTTGGCGCTGATGGTCGCGACCTGGGCGACCTGTTCACGGGTCTTGATGTTGATGGATCGGGCGTGCAACGTCTCGACGATCTTGGCGACCGCACCGTCGATTCCCCGCTTGAGGGCCATCGGGTTGTGGCCAGCCTCGACGAGGCGCAAGCCGGACGAGTAAATCGCCTGGCCCAGCACGGTTGCCGTCGTGGTGCCGTCACCAGCGGTGTCGCTGGTCTTGGACGCCACTTCGCGCACCATCTGAGCACCGAGGTTCTCGAGCTTGTCTTTGACCTCGATCTCCTTGGCGACGGTCACGCCGTCCTTGGTGATCGTCGGTGCGCCCCAGCTCTTCTCGAGCACGACGTTGCGCCCCTTGGGACCCAAGGTGACCTTCACCGTGTTGGCGAGCGTATCGATGCCTCTGAGCACTGCGGCGCGAGCGCCTTCACTGAATACAATCTGCTTTGCGGACATGATGGAGTTCCTTCCAAACGAAGCGCGTACTGGCTTCCCCGGTCATTTCTCAGACGTGATGGCCAGCACGTCGTCTTCTTTCAGAATCATGTGCTCGACGCCGTCGAGCTTCACCTCAGTGCCGCCGTACTTGGCGAACAGTACGGTGTTGCCGACCTTGACCTCCAGGGGACGTACACTGCCGTCCTTGAGTACTTTGCCGTTCCCAATGGCCACAACCTTGCCCTCTACGGGCTTCTCTTTGGCGGTGTCGGGGATGATGATGCCGCCCTTGGTCTTGTCTTCGCTCTCCATACGCCTGACGACGATGCGATCCTGTAGCGGTCTGATCTTCATTGCGCTCTCCTTGACAAGCGGTGCTCTACTGCCTGCCCGGTGGCTCTGCTTCGGCCTCACCGGGCGGACTGAATCCTTCGAGGTGGTGGATTTCCTCGCGGGGCGAACCTAATGCGCTTCGCGGTGCAGTCAAGCCCCATCCAGTCTCTCTGGTGCACCGGGCCCCATCCCGCATCTTGACAGGCGGCAGCGGTCGACTAGGGTACGCCCTCGCCCGAGAGGGGGGAAACTGTCGTTCGGGCCCGATTCCTGGGGGATCGTCTAAAGGCAGGACACAAGATTCTGATTCTTGTTATCTAGGTTCGAATCCTAGTCCCCCAGCCAGTCAATTGTTTCAGGTCCCATCGTCTAGCGGTCAGGACACCGGCCTCTCACGCCGGTAACCCGGGTTCGATTCCCGGTGGGATCGCCAAGGGCTAGCCCCTTCGCACCGTGAGACCAGGCGCAGCCCTGCCGAAAAGCACCGAGCTGCGCTAGGTTGAGCTCTCTAGTGCTTGCAGTGGTGCTCGCCGGTCGCTTGGGTCATGCTGTTCAGGCGTTGGAGCGGTTGCTCAGCGTTTGGGCTAGATAGGTGAGCCACGGTGATGGGTAGGCCAGCACAGGCAAGAGGAGCCGGATTGCGGGCCGGGCTGGGTCTGATCTGGCTGACCCTGTCGTCCCTGGGCTGTGGGGGGACGGCGCCGTGGCAACCCCCTCCGGTTGACCGATTTCCTCAGCAGGTGGGGTGGTCGACGCCGCGGTCGGTAGGCGCAGGCTCGGCGTCGGTGAAGGCGGGTGAGCAGGGATGTAGGACGGCGACGTCTACGTCGCCCCGTGCTTTGCCGGTGGCGGGGCAACGGGTTGCGCTGGATCTGGAGCGGAGCTCGCTCGAGCTCGGTGCCGGGCGTTGGGCCGTCAAGGTTGCTGTGCCTCCGCAGCGCTACGTGACCATTGGGGTGGCCGGGCCGCCCGCGGCGCTCTTGGGTTTTCAGGTGGTCGGAGACGGGCCTCTCAGGCGCCTGCGGTCAGGAGCGGTCGAAGACGACGGGCTGCTGCCAACCTTCGTGTCGTTCCAAACGACTGCTGCCGAGCACAGCCTCACCGTGGTCGTCGATGTACAAGCTCCGGTGACGTTGCTGCGTGCGTCTAGCGATCCGGCGGACATTGGCGAGCGGTCGCGCCGGGACCTTCGTCTCGGCAAAGTGCAGCCTCGCGCCCTGGTGGGGTTGCCGTTGCCCATCGAGCGCCGCGCCGGTTATCTGCTGCAGGCGCCGCCGCGCTACGTTTTCGTGCGCGCCGACGTGGCCGCGGCGCTGCGGGCCGCGCTGCGTCAGACCAGGATTCGGTTCAAGAGCAACGCCATCGCCATCGGAGACGCGACCCAGTGGAATGGGGATCGGCCGGCGACGGACCGAGGGAAGCCGCGGCACATTCACCATGCTGAAGGGCGGGAGGTCGACATCGGCTTGCCCTCGTCCGACGACAGCGCCTCGCTGCTCAGGCGTCGTTGTGAGGGGGTCTTGGTCGAGCGAGACGAGCTCAAATGTGCTCCTGGCACGGTCCGCGATCTGGATGTGCGGCGGTTGGCCTATTTTCTCAGCCTGCTCATTGATGGGCCGACGCCTGGGGGCCGTCATGTGGCTGATGCGGCTCGCCGTCCCGGTCCGTTGGCGGTGGTCGAGACGATTCTCACTGACCAGGCCTATATCGACGAGATCCGCAAAGCGCTGCCCGCCTTGCGGCGCAAGCGCTGGATTCACGACGAGGCCTACGGCGCTCTAGGTGAAGAGGGACTGCTGCGGCCGTCGTCGTGGCACGTCGATCATCTCCACATCCAGTTCCAGGGCGAGCGAGCCGACGTCCCCGCGGTGCTGCGCTTCCAAGCCGAGCCCTCGCCTGCCGAGCAGAAGGCGGCTGGCCCCACTGGCGGTTGAGGCTGGGCCGCGCCCTCTTGGACCGAGTCAGCAGCGGGGGGACCGGGGGGGGGCGAGGACCACCACCCTGGCTTCTCAGAGCGAAATCGGATCGATCGTCTCGTCCGGCTTCTGGACGTCCAGCTCACTGAGCCTCACCCCCGCGTCCTCGACCAGCTTGCGGGACACGTAGATGGGGACCTGATTGCCGATGGCCAGCGCGATCGCATCAGACGGGCGGGCGTCGATCTGGAGGATTCGGTCGCCCTTCTTGAGCACCACGGTGCCGATGTAGATGTTGTCCTGCAGTGTGTCGACCTGAGCGCGCAGGATGGTCACGTCTAGCTCTGTCAACATGGCGTCCAGCAGATCGTGGGTGAGCGGCCGGGGGTAGCGACGCTTGGCGAGTCGTAGCTGGATCGACAGCGCCTCGGTGCCGCCGATGTAGATGGGTACGACCACCTGTTGTGCTGGATCGAAGAGCAGCACCACATGGCCAAAGGCCGGGCCACTGCGCGATCGTGGGGTCATGGGAATGTAGTCGTCCGGAGGCTCGGCGCCGGCGGCCTTGCCCGGGTTAGCGACGACGACTTCCGCCTCTAGCTCCAGCGCCGGCCGTTGGGCCGCCTGTGCCTTGTGGATGGTTCCGGCAGCGATCCCGAATCCTTCGGCGTCCAAGATCGGCACCTCGCCGTGCTGGCAGCTCAGCAGCAGCCAGGTGACCGGCAGCCAGGCGGCCAACGTCCAGCCGCTCACTGCGGTGAGACGGTTCCCCATCCACTCAAAGGTAGCTCATCTCACGATGGGCGACGACCGCTCAAGCCGGCTTGAGGTAGCGCACTTTGATGCGCTTCACCCCCCAGCCCGAGAAGGTCACCGTTGCGGCTGGGTCCAAGCCCTCGTCCAGTTGGCGGATGACGCCAAGGCCGAACTTGGTGTGTCGAACCTTCGTGCCCGCTCTGATTGCCCCTTGATCGAGGTCCCCGCCGTCGCCGAAGGTGTTGTCTTCTCCGTCTGGGTCGCGTTCTACGTAGCGCTCACCAGGCGGTCGCGGTGGCGGTGGAGTCGGCGCTTGGCTTCTCTGAGGGCTGCCGGCGCGGATCAGCTCTCGCCAGGGAGGGCTGCTTTGGCTGGACGAGACGCTCCGTGACACGTCCCTTAGCGCCTCGGTGACGAGTCGTTCCTGGTCTCGGGCCGGCAGATCGCCCAGGAAGCGACTGGGCTCGTTGTAGCGGACCTGCCCGTAGATCATGCGGGTGTGAGTGTGGGTGATAGTCAACTGGTGACGAGCCCGGGTGATGGCCACATAGGCGAGCCGCCGCTCCTCTTCGAGCTCCTCTTCTTCACCAGCCTGTTGCCCCCGAACCGGGAAGAGTCCCTCTTCGAGGCCGGTCAGGAACACATGGTCGAACTCGAGACCTTTGGCGGCGTGGACCGTCATCATCGGCACTCGGGGCACATCGGCCAGGTTGTCAGCGTCTGCCGCCAGCGACACGCGAGTGAGGAAGTCTGCCACTGTGGGCTCCTCATCGGCGTAGGACTGGTCTTCCTCGTACTCCTGAATCGAACCGAGCAGCTCCTGGAGGTTGTCGAGCCGGGCGTCGGCTTCGGCGTTGTCCTGCCCTTTGAGCCACCGCCCGTAGCCGCTCTCCTCGAGCACCTCCTCGGCGAGATCACGAGGCGACGCGGTCTCGGCGGCGCGCATGAAGCCACCGAGCAGCTCTCCGAACGTGCGGAGGTGACGCTTGGTCGCCGCCCCGATGCGGGTGCTGGCGCAGAGGGGACCGATGGCGGCATAGAGCGAACAGCCCTCGGTCAGCGCCGTGGCGGCCAGATGCTCGATGGTGCGCGCTCCGATCCGGCGTGCGGGCTTGTTGATGATCCGCACCAAGTCGACGTCACTCTGGGGATTGACGATCACCCTCAGATAGGCCAGCAGATCCTTGACCTCAGCGCGGTCGAAGAACTTGTGCCCACCGATGATCTGATAAGGAACGTCTTGGCCCCGCATTACTTCTTCGAGGACTCGTGACTGGGCGTGGACCCGATAGAAGACCGCTATTTCTCGAGGCGAGATCCCGGTTGCGATCAGCGCTCTGACCTGGCCGACCACATGGGCGGCTTCGTCCCGTTCATTGGCGGTATGAACGACCTTCACAGGCTCGCCGTCCGGATTGTTGGTCCACAGCTCTTTGGGCTGCCGGTCGGTGGCGCAGCGGATCACGCCCAGCGCAGCGCTCACGACGTGTCCCGATGAGCGGTAGTTCTGCTCCAGCTTGATGAGCTTGGCGTCTGGAAAGTCTCGGGTGAAGCCACGGATGTTGCGCACGTCGGCACCGCGCCAGCGGTAGATGCTCTGGTCGTCGTCGCCGACGACGCAGATGTTCCGGCCCTCTCCAGCGAGCGCTCGCACCAGGCGGTACTGCACCTGGTTGACGTCTTGGAACTCGTCGACCAGCACGTGAGAGAACCGTGACCGGAGGTGTGCGCCCGCCTCGCTCTTTTGGTCCTCTGCGAGGTGCAGCACGTGGAGCAAGAGGTCCGAGAAATCGGCGGCGTTCGCTGCTTTGAGATGGCGCTGGTAGGCCTCGAAGCAGCGCTTCGCAATCTCGTCGAAATAGCCGTCGATGCTCAGCTCATCCGGACCCCGGGCCTCTTGCTTCTCTCGCTGGATGCGGGCCAAGACCTTCTTGGGCGCGTAGCGCCGCTCATCGATCTTGAGCTCTTTGAGAACCCGAGTCATCACCGCCTTCTGATCCGAGTCGTCGTAGATGACGAAATTGCGGTTGAGGCCCATTTGCTCGTGATAGCGGCGAATGAGCCGCACGCAGACGGCGTGGAAGGTGCCGATCCACAGCTCCCGCGCCATCCCCTCACCGAGGATGCGCTCCAGGCGATGTTTCATCTCCTGGGCGGCTTTGTTCGTGAAGGTGACTCCGAGCAGGCGATAAGGGGGCACTCGGTGGGTCGCGACGAGATTGGCGATGCGATAAGTGATCACCCGGGTCTTGCCACTGCCCGCCCCGGCAAAGACGATGACCGGACCGTCAGCCTGAGCCACCGCGTCACTCTGTGGCTCGTTGAGCGCATCGACCGCGATGCCCGACTGTGCGCTGTCGCCGCTCATCGTACCGCGCGCGTCTAACACGGACTGCCAAGCGCTGCATGGCTAGCTGCTGCATAGCTCGCTGCTGCGATCGTGCACGCGGCTCGACGATGCTAGGAGCGCAGCGTATAAGCCGACCATGAGCCGTTCTTTTCTGTTCTGCCCACTGTTGGTCTTGTCAGTCGTCCTCGCGGGCTGTGGCGGTAGCGCGCCGCCGCCGACCACGGCGGATGGCGCCGGCGCGACGGTCGCCGATCCTGGAGTCGCCGATGGCACCATGGTCGCCGACGAGAGCGAGTCGGGCGGGGCTCGGGGTGGAGCGGCCATTGCGCCTGTCGCCGAGCCGGACACGGTCTTGTTCCACCTGCGCTGGAAGAACCCGGGCCAGAGCGTGGCGACCTTTGCCAGCTTCGCCCAGTTGCCCCCTCGAGTGGTCCACGAGGGCGTCCGCGAATTGATGGTGGAAGTGGCCCGTGAGCTGTTGCCCAGCAAGGCAGATGCCCGCGCCTTTGCCGAGGTGATGGACCTGGATGCGCCGCTCGACATCGTGGTCATTGCTGACACGTCGCGGGCCCGCCAGATCCCCGAGCCGATGGCCGCCATATCCATTGGGCTGACCTCGATGGCGCGAGCCCGTGCGGCGTCTCGAGGACGGGGGCAAAAACTCGCCGAAGGCGTGTGGACCGTTGGACCCAAGCAACGGTGGGGCAATGCCTGCGCCTTGGCCGTCGCGGCCGGCAAGGCGCCTGCTCGGCTCGTCTGCGCCGACAACGAACGGCAGCTCACTGCCCTGGCGCCTTATGTCGCCCGCAATCTCCCGACCCTGCCCGAGCAGCCTGTCGACCTGAGGGTTGAGCTTCGCCTGCGAAAGCTGCTGGATAAGTACGGACGCCAGTGGGCCAACCAGGCGCGCGGTTTGCCGATGATCTTGGAAGATCTCAAGAATGGTATTCCGGTATTCGACGATGCGCTGATGCGAGCAGGCAGCGCCTTGGCGGTCGAAGCCGGCGCGATCATTCATGACGCCGACAAACTGGTCATCGATGCCAGCCTGGATCGCACCAAAGGCATCATGATTCGAGGGGAGGCACAATTCGTCGACAAGCGCTCGTGGATTGTCGAGTCGATGCTCGACGGAGCCCACCTGGCGGGACCGGCGCCTGACATCTTCTGGCAGGTCCCCAAGGACAGCAGCACGGTCAGCTACGGTCGCACCGTCGATCCGACACGTTATGAGCCGGTCCTGAGCGTGCTGCGCGGCCTATTCGAAGGCGCGCTGCAAGACGAAAAAATCGGCACCATGGGTGATCGCAAGGCCCTCGCCAGGCTGTTGCGCTTGCCCTTCAAGAAGCATGTGGCTGTCGTCGGTGCTCATGGGGGGTTCGGCGCTTCGTCCCAGACGAGCAAGCAGCCACCCAAGACCCTGCTCACCGACATCGTGAATGCCGCGGTGGGTTGGCACCTGATGGGTGTCGAGGAACGGCCAGCCTCGCTTCGGCGCTACCTGAGAGACGTGGTCGCCGCCTACAATCGACCCACGCTTCAGAGGTTGATGAAGAACGAGCTGGGCTCGGATGCCAAGCACCTGCCCCTCGTGAAGGTCGTGGTCGCTCCGCGACAGCTCGGTGTTGGCTCGCTGGACATACAGATCAAGATCCCCAAGGTTGAGGATCCGTCGGCTAGCCTCGGGCCAAGCAGTCCCGGCGGCCCGGTCCCGATTGCTCCCAAGCTCGTCGATGTCGAGGTGCATCTGCTCTTGATGGCCGACGGTGGTCGATCCTGGATGGGGCTGGCCGGTGATCGGGATGCCCTGGCCAAGCTGATGGTGGGGTTGAAAGGCTCCAAGCCCGGGGTCGACAGCCTGGCGAGCCGTTCCAACTTGGGCCGCTTCCGGACCGAAACGCACAGCTCGGGCATGGTCGCGAGCCTGGACGGAGTGGTCGGATCGCTTCAGCCGCTGGCGATGGTGCTGATGCAGGTCGCGCCAGGCAGCGCGCAGGGTGTTGGCCAACAGGTCATGAGCATGCTCGGCCAGATGCCCAACCAGGGCAAGACGCCTATCACCATGTTCGTCGATATCAACCAGAGTCCCAAACCGCAGTCGACGTTCACGCTTCAGGTGCCGGCGGGGACCTTGACTGACCTAGGTTTCCTCGTGACCCGCGCCTTGTCCATCGCTCAAGGAGCCATGCCCTAGCGAGGGGGGTTGCCAGCGCAGGGGCCGTCTCACCGGCTCCGTCTCACCGGCCCCGTCTCACCGGGCGTGGAGCAGGCTTTCGAGCGGTCGGGCGGGGGTGCTGCCAGCCTGTTTGGTCCATTCCTCCACCGGCGTCCGCCAGCTCACGCCGGTTCGGGTCGGTGCTTCGTCGTATCGGTGAAAGGCGTAGCCATCACCGCCGTCGAACAGGAAATCGGTGGTGACGATGCGATAGCGGCGGGCCAGATCGAGGGGCTTGCCGCTTTGATCGACGATGGTGCCATCGGCGCGTCGCTGAAAGCCTGCCATCACGGCGCCAGTGTCCTTCAGCGAATCGATGAGCTGGGCACCGGTGGCCTGACAGACGACCAGCTCGTTCTCGAAGGGCATGATAGACGCGATGGTCGCCCGGCTGATCGGGCCTGGCGGCAACTCCTGCCGCAGTGCGCCATCGGTCGTCAGTGCCAAGTCGACCTCGAAACGGGCCAGCCAGGCTCGGAGAATCCACTGGCTGAGGGCTGCAGATTTTCTGGCCAGGCCCACCTCCGAGTAACCCACCACCTCGCCCAGGACGCTGTCGATCGTTGCTTTCCATTTAGCAATCCGGCGGTCGAGCTCCGGGTCGACGGTAGGCGCCGGGGCGGCTAGCGAGCTGGCGACCTCCACCAGCTCGTAGTCGACCAGCCGTGCCCGGTCGTGGGGGGGCAGGCTGAGGTCGAAGTCGAGGCGCACCCGGCCGTAGTGCCCGAGCCGCCACGCCGGGCCGATGACCGGTACTCCGTTGACCAGCTCGACCGAGGTGCGGTGGCAGTGGCCGGTGCCCACGAAGGACAGATCCCATTGAGGGTTCTGCTGCACCAGGGGCGCGACCTGGTCGTGACATTCGTGAACCAGCAAGACCACCGCGTCGGCGCCGGCGTCCCACACCTTCGGAACCACTCGGTTCAGCGCGGTTGCCTCGGCCTCGAAGCGGAGCGAGCTGAAGCGGCGGGCGGCGGCGGTCAAGGGTGTCGTCACCGTGGCCAGGCCCACCACCCCGAGGGTCACGTCGCCGCGGTGGATCAAGACATAGGGCTTGGTGAAGTCGTGGGGCGCACCATCTCGACGCACCAGGTTGGCGGCCAGGTAGGGGAAGCCGGCGCGGTCACGGTTGCGCCTGAACTGGTCCTGGCCGAAGTCGAATTCGTGGTTTCCAAATGCCGAGGCCGCATAGCCCAGCCGTCGCATCGACACCGCCATCGTGTCGCCTTTGAAGTAACCAGAAATGGCGGGACCGACCGAGTTGTCGCCGCCGGACAGTAGGGCCGTGGAGGAGCGCTCGCAGCTCGCCGGTGGCACATCAGGGAACGTGCCAGCGCAGTGCCCCTCCTGCTCGACTAGTTGGGCGAGCAGCTGGGAGACCCCGCCCCGTCGAACGCCATGGGCTTGGTAGGGCTCGATCCAGCCATGCTCGTCAGAGGTGTACAGAATGCTGAGCGGGTTGGTCGAGTTGGCGGCCGCGTCTGCTGCTCTGGTGGTCGTCCGGGGCGAAGCAGGCTGACCGCTGCAGGCCGTCACCACCAGCGTGGGGAGCAGGGCGGCGAGCGCTAGAGGCAGCCGGTGGCCAGGGGCCTGAGAGCTCTGATCGGGGTAGGTCACGGTGGTGAAACGTAGCCTAGCACCGTCAATCCGGCGTGCCCCATTGGGTCGCTTGCTTGGCCCGAGGAGCCCTCCCGGAGCTACCTTGTGCTGGCACCATAGGAGCGGCTCGCATAAGCTTTCTGCTCAGGCAACGAGGAACTGCGGAGGAGCGATGTACAAGACCTTTCGGGCGCACATCCTGGTAGCACTAGCGATCGCGGTGATTGGGGTCCTCGGCCCGGCGTCAGACGCCGAGGCGGCACCGAAAATCCTCAGGCCCAGCACGCGGCCCATGTTCTTCACTGGCGGGGTGGGGCCAGTCTTCTGGGGGCTGAACCGAAGCACCACTAATTTCAACCGCGGCCGGGGACTCTACACGCGCTTCAAGCTGGGGCTCGACTGGGGCTACCACTTCTCGGGTGACGGCGAGGGGCCGGCGATCGGTGCCAGCCTGGAGCAGGAGTTCATCGACTTCTACTTCTTCAATCCGGCGTTCAAGTTCTGGTACGACATCGAGATTGCCGACATGGCCATCTACGTCGCGCCACTGGCCAAGGCCGGCTATGCCCTGGCTACCCGCAGCGGCTATACGGGCCATTACTTCAACCTCGGCGTCGGCGTCGAGGGGCGGGTGGTGCTCGCCGACCGAGGGATGCTCTTCCTGCGCCCTCTCCAGCTCGACTCCTATATGGGGGGCGGAACCTACTACGGCAGTTTCATCCTCAACTATTCGGCGATGATCGGCGGCGGCGTGACGTTCTGAGTCGCGGCGACCGGCCTTCGATCTCCCACCCAATGAGCGGGCCGCCGGGCCGAAAGGTCGGGTTGCGGGCCCTGAGGGGACGTCATGGCAGGGAAGGCAGACTCTGAGCCGCGCCCGCGCCTTCGGCGGGTGTTCGGCCAGCTGGCCCCCTATGTCATCGCCGCCGTCGCCGTGGTGATGATCCTGACCCAGTATCCGCCCGCCCAGATTGCTGAGGAAATGACCCGGGGCCAGGTGCTCCCAATGGTTCCTTATGCGCTGCTGCTGCTGGTCTCCGGGTTGGCTTCGGTGGCGGTCTCCGACACGCTGATCATACACCGTTGCACTGGGGGTCCGTCCTACTGGCGGGTGCTCCGGGCTCGGTTCGGCGTGGCCCTACTCGGTCTGGTGGGCTACGCGGCCGGTATCGGCGGTTACGGCGTTTGGTTGGCTCGAGTCACCCGGGCCAGTTCCGGCCTCAGTGGCGGCATGGCGCTCTACATCGTGTCGAGCGATCTGGTGGCCGTGTCGATCGTGACCGCGGCGGCCATCTGGATCGGCGGCGCGCAAGCGGCGCCAGCGCTGGGCATCGCGGCGCCGGTGATCGCAGGCGTGCTCTTGTCGCTGAAGCTGGTCGACCACCTGCCCCTGATGGGGCGTCATCGGCTCCCGTCGGTGTTCCTGCCGTGGCGCAAGGTCACGCCCCGGACTGTGGTGGCTCAGCTGGTGATGCGGACGGTCAACATCTTCCTGAACACCTTTTGTGCCTGGGCAGCGGCCAACGCATTCGGCATGGCGATCCCCCTGTGGGCCATGGCGACCTACTTTCCCATCGTGCTGGTGGTCGGCTCGATGCCGGTGAACGTCGCTGGCATCGGCGCGGTGCAGGCCGCTTGGCTACTGCTCGTTCCCTGGGCGAACAGCGGCGAGCAAGTCTTGGCCTTCGCGGTGCTCTGGCAGCTGTTGGTCGGAGCCGGCGTGGTGCTTCGCGGTCTTCCCGTTGTGCGCCAGGTGGTCCGCGAAATAGAACGAGGGCCCGAACCCAAAGGTCGAGCCCTCGATCATGAAGCCAGCTTGCGCTAGCCCTTCGCAGGCGGAGCCGGCGGGGGCGGAAGCTGCTGTTGCGGTGCGATGTCGAACTCGTAGCTGAAGGTCGCCTGGCCTTCTCGGGCGTCCGGCGGGTCGAGCTTGAGCCCACCCAGGGTCTGCAGCACGCAGTCCTGGACCGGGGCTGGGGCGGTGCTCTTGGCAGCGTCCACCCTGGCGGCCTTGATGACGCCGGTCTCTGGCTCGACGGTGAACAGCACGGTGACGGTGCCCTTGGCGTTCTTGTCAGCCTGGATCACGCCATCGTAGCAAGCCTTCAGATTGCCACCGGCAGCGTCGAGCACGGCTTGCGTGTCGTCGCGATACTGCTCAGGGGCACGAGCCATGAAGGAGCAAGCGGTGGTGCCCACCGCGAGAACAGCGAGAAGCGCAGTAGTTTTGAGTGTCTGCATGTCACTTCCCACCTTTCTTTGCCGCATCATTCTTGATGGGGACCTTTTTCTTGGTGACGTCTTGCGTGAGGATCTTGAACTCGACGCGCCGGTTCTTCTCGCGCCCCGCCTCGTCGTCGTTGCTGGCGATCGGGTCGGCCTCGCCGAAGCCCTTGGCCTCGAGACGGCCGGCGTCGACGCCCTTGGCGGTGAAGTAGGCCATCACGGCCTTGGCGCGCATGTCCGATAGGTTCAGGTTGAAAGCATCCGGCCCTTCAGAGCTGGCGTAGCCCTCGACCCGTACCTTCTTCACATGGGGATTGTCCTGCATGGTCTTGACCAGCTCGTCCAGCAAGCTGTGGGACTCGGGCAGGATGTTCGCCTTGGCCAGCTCGAACTGGATCTTCTCGTTGATGACAATCTTGTTATCGACGATTTTGACGCGTTGCGGCGCTTTGACCACAGGCGGTGGCGGCGGCGGCGGCGGCGGTGGCGGGGGCAGGGGCGGTAGGTCTCCGACGATGTTCAGGCCGGTTTTCCCCTGGAACACGGTTGGCCCACAGGCGGTCACCGATGCAGCTCCGAGGAGCATGATGCCGGCTGGGAGCAGGGTGGCGATTTTTTTGGTCGTCAACTTCATGAATGCGCTCCGATTTACGTGACGAGAGCTCTCGCATGGGTCGCTGCCCATGACGCGGAGTCCCCTGACGCGGCATTTGATAGGCACTGAGCCTTGCGCAGGTCAACCCCTGCCCACCACCCGCACCCTCGACGGACCTCCTGCTTCGGCTGTATGTATCCGAAGATAAGACACTTTATTTCGATGCTCCGGCCTCTTGCCGACCGGCTGGTTTGTTGTGTCCTATCCGGCAGGATCGGTTCCGCGCTGCCTTGGCGGCTGTGGCCATGGACACTGGCGTGGCCGTGGTCTACGCCTCGACGCCGTTGTCAAACAGGCGGAGCACCCAAAGAAAGGACCGATGATGAGGCGCGTCAAGCTGCTGTGGCTGCTGTGGCTGCTGTTTCCCTGGCTGATGGCCTGCGGTTCGTCGGCCATCTGGGCGCCTGCTCCCGTTGGCTCAATTGCCTTGCCGCCGCCACCGCCCGGCTCGATCGAACGGGAGGCCGAGGACGAGGATGACGAGTGGGGGTTTGGTCCCATCGAGCTCATCCCCCGGAAGGTTCTCTTCGGCAATCCTGACCGGGCGGCGCCGCGACTCAGTCCTGATGGCAAGCACCTCGCCTTTCTCGCGCCTGACGAAGGGGTGCTCAACCTGTGGGTTGCGCCGGTGGGTCAACTTGGCGCCGCCAAGGCGGTCACCAAGGACCGCAAGCGGGGCATTCGTCGCTTCTTCTGGGCCTATACCAACCAGGACCTCGTCTACCTGCAGGACAAGGCGGGAGATGAGAACTGGCGGGCCTATCGCGTCAGGTTGAGCGATCTGGCGGTGTTGGATCTGTCTCCTGTCGAAGGCGTGAAGACTCAGATTCAACAGGTCAGCTACCGGCACCCCCATCAGATCCTGATCGGGCTCAACGATCGGGACAAGAAGCACCACGACATCTACCGGGTCGATATTCGCAATGGGAAGCGCGTGCTGCTGCAGCTGAACAAGGCGGGCTATGGCAGCTTCGTCACCGACGATGACTACCGAGTCCGTTTTGCCGTCAAGCCCATGGCCGATGGGGGTGAGCAGATCCTGCGCCGCCAGGGTGCCCAGTTCGTGCCCTTCGCCACTATCGACATGGAGGACGGCCTGACGACCAGCATCGTCGGCTTCGATGCCACCGGCCAGCAAGTCTATATGGTCGACAGTCGCGGACGGAACACCGCCGCTTTCACCCGCACCCGTCTGCCTGACGGGGACCCTCAGGTCGTGTCGAGCCACGACAAGGCCGACGTGGCCGATGTGCTCCTCCACCCCACCGCCAAGACCATCCAGGCCGTGGCCGCCAACCACCTCCGCAAGAGCTGGACCTTCCTCGACCAGGCCGTGGCGACTGACTACGGAGTGCTCCGCAAGGTGGCTCGTGGTGACATCGAGGTGTCGAGCCGGAGCCTGAACGACCAGTTATGGACGGTGGCCTTCATCAGCGACAGCGGTCCGGTTCGTTACTACCTCTATGACCGGAAGACGACACAGGCGACCTTCCTCTTCGCCAACCGCGCTGAGCTCGAAGATTTGACGCTCGCGAAGATGCGCCCTGTCAGCCTCGAAGCTCGTGATGGTTTCGAGCTGGTGAGCTACTTGACGTTGCCGGTGGGCACGACATCAGGACGTGGCCTGGTGCCTGACGAGCCTCTGCCCATGGTGTTGCTCGTTCATGGGGGCCCCTGGTCGCGGGATAGCTGGGGCTACGACAGCATGCACCAGTGGCTAGCCAATCGTGGCTATGCGGTGCTCAGCGTCAATTTTCGCGGGTCGACCGGCTTCGGCAAGGCGTTTCTCAACGCGGGTAACGTGCAGTGGGCTGGCACCATGCACCACGACTTGCTCGATGCGGTCGACTGGGCCGTGGCCAAGGGAATCGCCAAGGCAGACAAGGTGGCGATCATGGGCGGCAGCTACGGCGGCTATGCGGCTCTCGTCGGTCTGGCTTTTACGCCCAAGCGATTTGCTTGTGGTGTCGACATCGTGGGTCCGTCCAACCTGGTGACCTTGCTCGAGTCCATCCCGCCCTATTGGGCACGGTACCAGTCACTCTTCAAGAAGCGGGTCGGCGATCACACGACCGCTGCCGGTCGGAAGGCTCTGTTGGCCCGATCGCCCCTGACCCGGGCTGACCGAATCGTGCGACCGCTGCTCATCGGTCAGGGCGCCAACGATCCTCGGGTCAAGAAGGCTGAGAGTGATCAGCTGGTCAAGGCCATGCAGGGCAAGAGCGTCCCGGTGACCTACGTGCTGTTTCCCGACGAGGGTCACGGTTTTCGAAGGCCGGAAAACAAGACGTCCTTCTTCGCGGTGGCCGAGCTCTTCCTGGCCGATTGTCTAGGTGGCGAGGCAGAGCCACTTGGAACCGACCTGGTCGGCTCGAGCATCCAGGTGCCGGTTGGCGCCGCCAAGGTGCCCGGTCTGGCGGCCGCGCTGAAGGCTAGGTGACGTCCCCCGCCCGGTAGGAGACAGGTGCGGCATGAAGCAAGACTTCGTCGGAAAGGTGGCCTGGATCACCGGCGCCGGCAGCGGCATCGGCCGGGCTTGCGCGATCGAGCTCGGTCGGCGTGGCGCCGTGCTAGCCCTGTCCGGGCGGCGGCTCGACCGGCTGGAGGAAGTGGCGCAACAGCTGGGCGAGCTCGACGTGGAGGCCGTCGCGGTGCCTTGCAACGTGCGCGACGAGTCCCAGCAGCGCCAGGCGGTGCAGCAGGTGATTGCCACTCACGGTCGCCTCGATGTGGCCATCGCCAACGCGGGGCTCTCGGTCCCTGGGACCATTGAAGAGCTCAGCGGTGACGATTGGCGACGGCAGCTAGAGACTAACGTGGTCGGGGCAGCTCTGACCGCTCGTCATGCCCTCGGCGAGCTGCAGAAGACAGCCGGCCGGCTGGCCTTGATCGGTTCGGTCTCGGGCTTTATGCCCGCCCCCGGCTTCGGGGCCTATCACGCATCCAAACATGCCATCCGCGCGCTCGGCCTGACCCTCGCGGCCGAGCTCCATGGCACCGGAGTCAGCTGCACGACGGTGCATCCCGGGTTCGTCGAAAGTGAGATTGGCCGTGTCGACAGTGCCGGCCACTACGACCCGAACCGTCTAGACCATCGTCCCAGACTCTTGATGTGGTCCGCGGCGCGGGCCGCGCGGGTCATCGTCGATGCTATTGGGCGGCGTCGGCGGGAGGTCGTTTTCACCGGACACGGCAAGCTGGCTGCGTTCTTGTGCATGCACTTTCCGGCATTGACCCACGCCGTGTTGACCTTCGGCCCGGTGCGCCGCCAAGTTGCCAACGTGCGGCCGGAAGAGGGCTGACCGGTTCGGATCCGGGGTCACCAAGTCTCGAGCGACCGAGCCGCGCCGAGCGGTGCCCGATCATCGCGGCTGGGCGCTGACCTGGTCGGACCGTTCCCCGGTTGGCGCCGCCTCAACGCAGATGGCCGCCGGCAGCAGGACGGTGGCGGTGGGGCCGCGAGGCTGGTCCTCCACCGTTACGACCACCGCTACGCCGGTCTTGCGGTCTCCAGGTTGGGGCCCGCCACTTGGCCCAGGGTCTGGTGATGCGACGCCGGCCGCCTCGAGGCGAGCGATCACGTCGCGAAAAGCTGCGTGACCGCCCCACCCGCCGACCATGCAGATCTGCAGACGAACCACGACACCTTGCAGTGTCGTGGGATCGGTCGTCGGTTCTTTCTGGTCCCTCACGATGGAGCTGGTCGACACGGCGAGAGTGCCGCTGTCCCCACAGACGCTCAGGACGATCTCGGCCAGCTTCACCACCAGCTCGGTCATGTGTCGAGGGGCCGCCTCGATCTCAGGCAGGCCGCCGGCCAATTGCAGCTCCAGAGCAATGGACTCGGGGAGGCGCCGTTTCAACACCCGGGCGACGTCCTTCATCAGCCGGTTGAACGAGACGGTGCGCCCAGGACCGTTCGAGGGGAGCGAGAAGACTTGCGTTGCTTCGGCGTCTGGGTGTTGTTCTATCGAGCGCGTCACGAGGTTGCCTCCTCGCAACCAGGCGGCTCGTCCAGGTGGCCGGAATGGCGTCCGTTCAATGGGTGTGGCCACTAGCCAGGATTGTCACGAGCACTGGTACGACTGGCAGATGGCAGAAACTATGCCAGGCGCTGCGCCAGTAATGTTCAGCGCTTACATGCTGTTTTTCGGTGCAAGCACTTCAGATTTGAAAGCTAGCATTTCAGTTTCGCTCGAGCCTTGGCTGACTGTGGGGTTGCAGGAACAAGCGGCTTTATATGTGCTCGGCACGGTTCGCTCACCATCGCCCGGGTGGCACGAGCTCACGGGGCTGCGGACGGGGCCGAAACTCAATGGGCCAGCAAGGCTACCTGTCGCTGGGCGGCTGGCTCAGGCATGGTCACCACGCAGGAGCAAGTGCAGGCATGGATCTCTCCAGCGCACACGAAGTGCCTGTGCTCAGGGCACATCAGCGGTCCCGCACAGGTAGCCACCCAATCGTCTGGGTCGCGCCAGTCTGTTGCGGTGTTGTAGATGGGTCCTGCCGCTCGGGTTCGGTTGCGCTTCAGGGCGCTGGAGATACCGAAGGCCAGGGCGTCGAAGGTCAGGGTGAAAGGCAGCAGCACCAATGCCCTGGGATCGCCGGTCTTCATCAAGCTGGCGGTGGCGCAGCCCCCGGCAGATTCGATCAGCAACCCGCACACCAAGATTGCTACAGCCTTGCGCGCCACGCTCCTCATGCCAGGGAAGCGAGCAAGCTGTGTTCCGGCGGCATGTGTGTGGTTTATTTAATGATTACAAGCGTTTTACGCTGCTGCGAGAGTTCGTTGTGGGGACTGGTTCACTACCCTGGTGTGAACACCGGTTCACGCTGGCGCGACGCACGATGGCCTTCACAAAACCGCGAGCGCGCGACCGTCCAGCCGCGCGCCTAGAGAGAGTCGAGTCTCAGCTCACTCGCCGATGTCGAAGCCAGGTCCAGGGCCGCCGAAACGGGGCCCGCCGCCGCCTGGGGGGCCACCCCTGCCAGTCTTGCGCGGCCCAAGCTGTTGTCCTCGCTGTCCTCGCTGTCCTCGCTGCCCTTGCTGCCCGCGGCGTCCCTTGGGCGCCTGCATGCCCTGCTGGCCCCGCTGGCCACGACGTGCCTTCATGCGTCTTTGCAGCTGGTTGAGGCCACGCAACAGCTTGGCCTGCTCCTTCGGGGTGAGCACTTTCTTCAGCGCGGCGAATTGCTTATCCCGCCCCTGGGCGAGGGCCTTGTGGCCTTTCTCCATCTTGTCCAGCGCGGCCTTCCAGGCTTTCTGGTCGTTGCTGTCCGACCGGAACAGCTTGCCGAGGTCCTGACGTGCGGTTCTGAGCCGGCCTTTGATCTTCTGTTGAGCGGCGCGGTGCTGCTTCAGGATGCCCTCGACCTTCTTGGCCTTGGCCTCTGACAGGCCGAGCTTGTTGCGTAGCGCCTTGCCGACCATTTGCTCGGACCGCATCATCCCCTGGCCCGCTGGTGGGCCACCCCGGCCCCGCCCGCCTGGGCCTGGCTGCGCCATCGCGGGTAGCGCTACCGTGCTCACCAAGAGCAGAGCGAACAGAGTGGGGAGTGTCTTCTTCATGGGGTGGGATCCTCGATAGGTGGGCCTGGGTTCTGTGACGTTCTCTAGGTCCATGCCGCCGCTTGTCGTTTCGTTAGTCAGCCTTCTTCCGAGAGCTCGTCGTAGGCGGCGCTCCACTCGTCCAGGGTCGTCTCATCGGCTGGTGGAAAGAGCAGATCCAGGACCTCGAGTGGGTGTTCCATCCCTTCGTCCAGGTCGAGACCCGCGAGCGGATCCCCTTCGACCATGCTCTCTTCTTCATCATCCTGGGTGATGTCCAGGTCGGCGATCATGGCCTCCTCCTCAGGGGTGAGCACCACGTTCTCCTCAGGGACTGGCGGCGTCGGAGCCAGGTCTCCCGTGGGTACGGTCAGCGCCACTGGGGGGCCCGGTTCTGGGCCGAGCCCCCAACCGCCGCCGAGCCACAAGGCTGCGACCAAGGCGGTGGCGCCGGCGAGACCCAGCGCCAGCGCGGGCCGCCAGCGGGCCTGCAGCCAGGCCATGAAACCGCGGCCGAGCTGCTCCGGGATGCGGGCCGACGCGCGGGCCATTCGGTCCAGCTGATCTTGCGAGGGCTCTGGCGCCGTCGCGTCGAACAGAGCCTGTAGGCGCAGATCGTCCGCCTTTCCGCTTTGCTCTCTCTTCATGATGATGCTCCTGTCGAGTCTTCTTGCCCCGACTCGTCGTTCAGTAGATCGGCGAGCAGCTCTCGAAGCTGATTGAGCGCCGTGTGGACCAGCACCCGGGCCGAGCCTTCACTGCTGTCCAAGGCGTTGCCGATTTCGCGGTAAGACAAGCCGCCGTCGAGGCGTAACAGTGCGGCTTCTCTGCGTTTCTTTGGCATCGCCCACAGCGCCTGGCGAACCCGCCGTGCCGCCGTCGCGCCCCTCATCTCAGCTTCTGGATTGTCCGGTGTTGCGGGCCCCTCGGCGACTTGTTCGCGCTTGCTGCGGCGCCGCTCGGAGCGCGCCAAGGTGTGAGCTTGGCGAGCGGCGACGGCTGCCAGAAAGGCCTTGAAGGGCACGTCGTGACGGTAGCTACCGAGTCGCCGAAAGGTGAGGGTGAGCGCTTCCTGCACGGCGTCTTCGGCCAAGTGGGGACTGTGGCTCACCCGCGTGGCGATGCGGTGAAGCATGGGCAAGTGAGGCTCTACCAGACGACGAAAGGCCAAGCCGTCACCGACCAGAGCCGCCTCGATGAGCGTCTGTTCGGCCGCGAAGGCTTCATCGGGTTCGTCTATTCCACTGCTGGCCATGCTGCTGAGCGATCCGTTCACGACATGGGATCAATGCCGCCGCGAAACGGTTCGTTAACTCGAGATTGCTCGCCTCTCAGGGCGATGATCGGACAATCACGGGCAGCGGGCCAAAGGCTGCGTTGTCGCCCACGTGGTGTGGGCCCATCGGTTCATGGGGATCCAGTGCGGGCAAACTCGAAGCTGCGCCAGATTTGGCCCATCAGCCCCTTACTGGAGAAATCGTCCCAAGTGGCCACCTTCGAGCCCGAGCCTTGCCGGACGGTCATGGTCAAGGATGCGCCGTTGGGGGAGCTGGATTGAGGGCCTGGTAGTAATGCGACCCAGAGGGTTCGGTACTTGCCTGGGTCGCCCATATTGGGGTCGGTGATCTCGAACTCGGCCCTGAACTGGTACAGGTCTTTGCCACCCAATAGCGCCTTCCCGCTAGCGAGGATCTTCATGCCTGGCAGCTGCCGCTGCATGGCGGTCAGCAGGCGTTTCATTACCACCGGTGCCAGCTGCTCCCACTTGGCTGTGGGGCCTCCCTGGAGGTCCACATGAGTGACCGAGACACTCTCGGAGATCTTCTTGCCTCGGTAGAGCTCCACCAGCGCGTAGTAGGGGTTCTGGCTGCCCGCCTTGGCCAGCGATAGCGTCGCCTCGTCGGGGTAGGTGAAGCTGAAGGCCGCTGGGGGCAAGCGCCAGGACTTGGACTGGGCCAGGCTGACGCTGAGCCGCTCGAGGCCCGGCCCCACTGGTTTTTTGGCGGGGCTCCGCGCAGGCTTGTCTTTCTTTTCAGGCTCTGCCGCGGACTCGGACGTCTCTTTGGCGGGGCAGGCCGTCAGCGCGAACGACAAAGTCATCACCACGAGCACTGCTGTCCTGAAATTCATGAATGGCCCATAAAGCCCTCGGTCCAGGGTTGCAACGTGGTCCATCCTTCAGCGCTAGCGCTGCGCTGTTTCTTCAGAGTCCGCGGCCACCGTGGCTTCGTGGGGTTGGCGCTGAAACACCATGCCACCCATCGCGAAGGACTGGTCATCGGCGGCGATCTCGACCCACCGGTTGACCGGGTCGTCGTCCTTGCCGTCATAAACTCGGTCGTCAAACTTCAGCAGCATCCTCCGACCGTCGACCTCGACCAGCTCCACCCGCCCGGACTCCTCCCACGGCGGGTAGCCGCTGGTGGTGTAGCGATTCCCGTCGAATCGGTAGCCGAGGCGCCACACTCCAGCGTCTCCCCCTGTGTCGGAGGCGACCCAGTGCGTTGCGTCCAGCACCGACAGTCCTAGCGCCGGCGCCGCGGCCGGTGCGCTCGTCCCGCTGCCCGCAGCCTGAGCCACACTGGTGATCGAGGCGATGGGGATCACCGGCTCAGGGGGCGCCGGATCGGCAGAGACCCCGGAGCAACCGATCGAGCTGCCCATTGCAGCCCATCCCAATCCCCAGCGTGCCGCCCTTGCCAGCCAGGAGGAGCTCCGGCCAAGGCGGGCAGCTCGGCCACGCCAGGATCGAGGGGAGCGGATCGGCGGATCAGTGGTCGGCAGCATCGTGTCTGAACAAACGACGCACCGGTGCCGACCCTTACAGGGCGAGCGGTCAGCCGCTGAATGAGGCTTGCTCGCGCGGCGCTTCGAGGCGCAGCCGTCCGCCTTGGAGCAACCCGGTCTGAGACAGCTCTTGCACCAGCATTTGGGGGGCGGAGCGCACCACCACCGGTCCCTGCCGCAGTAGCTGGCGGATCGCGTTGATGGCTTCCTCTACCGCCGAGCCGTCCTGTAGCTCGAGCTCGTCGAAATCGAGCTCGATGGGGTTCGAGCCAGCGGCCATGACCCTCACGTCTCGCTCGACCGCCTGACCGAAGGCGGTGGCGATTGAGGAATCGATGAAGCCCCCAATACGGATGCGGCAGCTTCGTGGATCGCGGCGAATGAGCAGGTCGGTGTCCATCATGATGTGCGCTCCGGGCAACCGGAGAATGGGCCAAATAGCCCAACCAGGCCAAAAAAGGAAAGAGGCAAATGGGTCTCAGTGTGGGTGCGTCACCCACTCATCGCAACGAACAGTGTAGGCTGCGGCCCTCAATACTCAGCTCGAGGAGGGAACGACATCATGCCGCCATGGCTCTACGACACATGGATTCAGGTCAAGCCTCACCTTCCCACCGTGGGGGTAGCGCTACTCATTCTGATCGGCGGCTGGCTGGCCGCGCTGATTGTCAGGGGTTTGGTATTTGCGGGCCTCAAACGCACCAGCATCGACGACAAGATCGCCGCCGCCATGGGGATCGATACTGGTGACGAAGGGGACTACAAGGTCGAGCGCGCCCTATCCAAGGCTGTCTATTACATCGCTCTGGCCTTCGTGCTGGTGGCCTTCCTGGAGCGTCTCGACATCAAGGCGGTCACCGCGCCGATCGTCACCGTGCTCGATGGCCTCGGGAGCGCCGTGCCCGGCCTGCTCAAGGCTGCGCTCATAGGTTTCGTCGGCTTCGCGGCGGCGATGATCGTCAAGAAGCTGCTGCTCAAGGTCTTTGACAAGAGCAAAGTGATTGGCCGCCTGGGCAAGATGGCGGGCCACGATGACGACGAGCAAAATGAAGCCACCGGCAAGCTCGTGGCGACCATGGCCTTCTGGTTCATCATCGTCATGGCAGCTATTCCGACGCTGGAGGCGCTGCAGATTGGAGCCCTGGCCGAGCCCCTCAAGGCCGCCCTCGCGGTGGTGTCGACCTATCTTCCCAAGGTGTTGGGCGCGGCCCTGTTGTTGCTCGCCGGCTATGTGTTGGGGCGGTTGTGCCGCGCGGTCGTGAGCAAGGTGATCGACAAGAGCGGGATTGACCGAGGCCTCAAGCGGATTGGTTTCGAGAAGCTGCTGGGCAGCACCTCGGCAGGGAGCATTCTCGGCACCTTGGCGATGGCCTTCGTGATGTTGCATTTCGCCATCAGCGCCGTCGGTAGGCTGGACATTCCGGAGATCAGCGAGCCCTTGGGGCTCATCTTGCAGCAGCTATATGGCTACCTGCCCAAGCTGGTCGTGGGTGGCTTGCTGCTGGCGGTTGGCGTGTTGGTGGCGCGGCTGGTGGCCCGGGCCTCTCGGGCGATTCTCGCCGGCATCGGCTTCAATGCTCTGTTGGTTCACATCGGCGTGGCCTCCGAGATGTCGACGGCCTCCAAGGAACAACAGACGGAAGGCGAAAAGACCCTCGAGGCAGGCGTCAAGCGTGCCCAAGGTGACGAAAAGGCGGCAGGGCCGGACGTCGAGGCCGTGCTGGCCGAAGGCGCGGGGCTGCGGACGCCGTCCGACATCGCCGGAAGCATCATCGGCGCCTTGGTGGTCATCGTGTTCTTGCGCCAGGTGCTATCGACCCTGGGGCTCGAGGGCCTGGCCCAGATGGTCGACACGCTGCTTGGTTACCTACCCAACGTGCTGGTCGCTGCGGTGGTGGTTGCTGCCGGCATGTGGGCCGGTCGCTGGGCTCGGGCTCGCATCGACGAGCTGACCAAGGCGAGCAAAGACCAGCTGATGCGCTCCCTCGGTGCGGTCGTCCACGTCGCTGCGGTAACCGTTGCCGCCATGGTGGCGCTACAGCAGCTCGGGGTCGGGACCCAGCTGATCGGCATCGCCTTCGGTCTGGTGCTCGGCGCGGTGTGTCTCGCGCTAGCGCTGGCTTTCGGTCTGGGCGGTCGGGACGTGGCCGGGCAGATCCTGAAGAAGCAATATGGCAAGAGCCAGCGCTGACGGGCTGCGGCCGTTAGTGGCTCATAAGAGCGCCAACACCCACGGCGCGGCGATATAGGCGCCTAGCGCCGAGCCGAGGGTGGCGGCCGCCGCCACGATCAGGACTCGCGAGAAGGGATTTCGGTACATCCCCTTGAAGGTGGTGACCTCCTTGCCGAGCTTCTCGCAG
>JAUVCD010000057.1 GCA_030590865.1 Myxococcales bacterium
CCTTGCTGACGCCGCTCTGCACCCGGCCCCCAGCCTCTTCGATGAGCTGGGCGAGCTGCTTGCGCGGGCGACTGTGACTGCCGGTGATGCAGAACGTCTTGCCCGCCAGCGGTCCGGCGTCATCCACCGCCACCGGCTCGATCCCGCCGGCTCGTAAGCGAGCGATCTCTGCCTCTCGCGCCTGCAGACCGCCCACAACCTGTCGGGCCTTGATGTCTCCCAAGCCCCCAATCGCGGCGAGCTCGGGTTCGCTGGCAGACAACACGGCCTCGATGGTGTCGAATCCGGCGGAGACCACCAGCCGCGCCGTCTGGGTCGAGAAGCCCTCGATTCCAAGGGCCGCGAGAAACACCGGCAGCTGAAGAGGCAGCCTACCGTGGAGCTGCTCGAGAGCGTTCTGAGCGCTCTTTTCGCCGTGGCGCTCCAACCTCGCAATGTCGCTCACCGTCAGGCGGTAGAGGTCGAGCGGTTCCTGGACCGCCCCCTTGGCCACCAGCGTGGCGATGAGCTTGTCACCCCACTCCAGCGCTCCGATCGCGTCGATCCAATTGTGGATGCGTCCCTCGAGGAGCGCCGGACACTGGGGGTTGCGACACATCAGGTACTCCCCCTCGATCTGGAGATCTGCATCGCAGACGGTGCAGCAGGTCGGCGGCTCGGCCGGATCTCCCACTTTATCGACCACCTCCTCGATGTAAGGGATGACGTCGTTGCGACGAGACACCAAGACCTCGTCGCCCACGCCGATTCCGAGCTGCCGCACGTGGGCCATGTTGTGGAGCGAAGCACGACGCACCGTGGCGCCCACCAGCTCGACGGGCTCGACGATAGCGATCGGCGTGACCCGGCCGCTGGAACCCACATCCCAGCGAATCTCGAGGACCCGGCTTACCTTGCTAGGTGACGCAAATTTGAAAGCCACCGCCCCGCGGGGCCGCCGATTGACATCGCCGAGCACCGCCTGAACCGCCAGCGGGTTGGCCCGTACGACCAGGCCATCGATCTCGTAGTCCAAATCTGCTCGCTGGGCCGACTCGTAGTCCTGATAGACATCGAGCACCGCCTGAAAATCGCCGTGATAGGAGTTGGGCGTGGCAAACCCAAGCTGACGAAGCAGCGCGAACTTCTCGACCTCACTCTCGATGTCGAGCTCTTCAGCGAGGTCGTAGCACAGCACGGTCAGGTGCTCATTACCCTGACCGTCGAGCCGGCGCGCCGTGCCTGCAGCGGCATTCCGGGGACTGGAGTAGTCAGGGAAGAAGCGCCGCATGTCGCTCAGCCGCAAGATAATCTCGCCTCGAGCACTCAGTTGTCCCTGGTGTCCTATCCGCGGCGGAACGCCCTGCATGCGGGCCACGTTGGCCGTGATTCGCTCGCCGATCTCACCGTCACCGCGGGTGATGCCATCGACAAACCGACCATCCTGGTAGATCAGCTCCACCGAGATGCCATCGAGTTTCTCAGCCACGTAGAGATCGTCCCGCAGCGATGGTCGGCCGTCCTTGACGAGGAGCTGATCGCATCGCTGTTGCCACTCCCGGAGCTGTGGCTCGTCGGTCACCTTGTTCAGCGACCCCATCGGGATCTGATGGCGCGCCTTCTCCCAGCCATCGGACACCACGGGGCTGCCAATCCTCGCCAGCAGCGGGTGCAATGGATCGAGCAGTCGCAGCTCGTCCTCGAGGGCGTCATAGACGGCATCGGACACGACCGGAGCGCCGGCATAGTACTTGTCGCGGTACTCGGACAGCCGTTGTTCGAGCTCTGCGATGCGCCCCGCGCTCTTCGGATCGACCTGCAGCCCACCGCCGAGATGTGAACCCTTCATGTCCCGTTTGAGGTAGGGCGTCGGCGACTCCACCGCAATCGCTGTGCAAGGCAAGACCGTGATGGCAGCAGGGCCTGGAAACCTGTGAACAGCAGGTTACACCCGTCCCCGCGGCCTGAGATCGCGGCCTGAGGCTGCGGGCTGAGATCGTGAACGGTGTCGCCAGGTGGGCCGGGTGCGGCTGGAATGTCGCAATCCTGCGGCGCGTTTGTCGCGTTCGAGAGCCAAGCACAGCCCGCAACCGCAGGATTTCGACGGCTTCGGCGTTGGTCCAATGGTTGCAACGCTCACTCACAGAGCCCAACCGACCGGGCGACTTCACCAGCCCCCCCAAGCGAAGCCATGACCCCAATCACCCACACACCGCCAACGCCCCCCTGGGGGGTGAAAGCTGGAGGTTGCGACTTCGTTTACACCATTGGCCGGTTTGCTCCGTCAAACCCATCGACGACCCCACGACAGTGGAGGCTGCTTTGAACAAGTTTTTTGGATACTCGACAGCACCGATCACCGACCCCCAACAGATACAACCCGCTCGCAGCAGTGAGGTGCGCGCCGTCCCAACCCCACCGGTCGTACCGGAGACGCTCCCGGAGCGCCTGGCGTTGGCCCGTGAGCGACTTCGCCACGCAGCCGAGCACGGCCTGCGGATCCGGGTCTACGAAGTTGCGCTCGATCTGGACATGTCGGAGTTCCACTTCGCCCGACAGTTCCGGGCAGCCTATGGTTGCTCACCCCACGTCTATTACGACGAGGTCAGAGCGGCCCGAGCCCGCGATCTCTTACGCCAGGGCGTACCCCAAGGCCAGGCCGCGCGGCGCATTGGGCTGCGACGCCCCGCCGAGCTCCGGGCGCTGCTTGCCAAGCGACAGACCCTCAAGGGGATGGCCGATCTGCCCACCCTGGACCTGGCATCGGCTGACGCCTGATCGCCGGCACCGGAACGCCGGCGCCAGCCCAGGGCCGTCGGTTTGGAGGTGAGCTGCTCGGATCGTACGGCAGCGCTCCCATGCCCCGCGCCGCTGAGCTATCCTTCGCCTGTGAGCAGGGAGCAGCCGGTGGGCAGTGGCAGGACCACGGCGTCGATGGAGATCTACGACGACCTCCGCCACCGCCGACCAGGGGGATCGGACAACCCGGGTCTGGTGCTGCTCTATGCGCCCGACTTCGCCAATCTCCAGCCCGCCTACCCGGTGCGGCAACGAGAGGTCGTCATCGGGCGCGAGTCCCCAGCAGAGGTGGTGATCCCTCTGCCTGCCGTGTCGCGCAGCCACGCCCGCCTCAGTCATGATGGAACCGGTTGGGTGGTGACCGATCTCGGCGCACGGAACGGCACGCTGGTCAACGGCGCCTTCATCGACCGAGCCCGGATCGCCCACCACGACGAGATCCGCATCGGTGACGCGTTCTTCAAGTTCGTCCAGCAGGATAGCGAGGGCTACCAGCCCTACCGCATTGACGGCGCCGTCTTCGGTGCCCCTGCGACGCCATCGGGAATCGTAGGCGGCTTTCAGCTAGCCAGCATCGCCACCGCGCTCGAGCGCATTGCCAAGAGCGTGATTTCCGTCATCGTTCTGGGCGAGAGCGGTACGGGAAAGGAGATCTTCGCCCGTCAAGTGCACACCTGGAGCGGACGGGCTGGGGCCTTCTGCGCGCTCAACTGCGCCGCTATCCCAGCAACCTTGCTGGAGAGCGAGCTGTTTGGCTACCGGAGAGGTGCGTTCTCCGGCGCCGACCGGGATCACGTCGGGCTCGTTCGCACCGCTGACCGAGGCACGTTGTTCCTCGACGAAGTAGGCGATTTGCCGCTCGAGGCTCAGGCCAAGCTGCTGCGAGTGCTCCAAACCAAGGAAGTGTTGCCCCTAGGCGCTACCACGCCGGAGCAAGTGGACGTACGGATCGTCTGCGCGACCCACCGAGATTTGAACGCCATGCAGGCGGCCGGCAGCTTCCGCGGCGACCTTTTTGCTCGGCTCAACGAATACAACGTCACCCTGCCACCGCTGCGGCACCGCAAAGAAGACATCTATGCGCTGTGCCTCGAGTTCTTGCGACTCCACAAACGCCCCGACTTGGTCCTGACGGTGCCTTACATGACGGGCCTGTTGCACTGGCACTTCCCCTACAACGTTCGGGAGCTCGAAGCGCTCATCAAACGGGGCATCGCCTTGACCGAGAACGACTCGCTCGACTCGGTCCATCTCTCGGCGGAGATCCACCATGCCATGCAGCACTACGGTCAGGCGCCTGGTGCCGCGGCGACCGGATCGGCCCCCGCACCGCTGCCGCCCCAGCATCCGCCCAGCCCGTCCTGGCGTCCCCCGGCCCAGGCCGAGCTTGCTCATCCCCCTGAATCGTTCACTGCCGCCGCTGCCATCCCACAAGCGGTCGCGTCCTACCTACCCAGCGAGCCAGAGCTCCGCCAGTTGCTGACCACCACCGGCGGCAATGTCGCAGCCGTGGGCCGGCACTATGGCAAAGAACGCATGCAAGTGCACCGCTGGATGAAACGGTACAACATCGATCCGAACGAGTACCGCACCTGAACAGAGCGCCGAAGTAGGCTTGCGACACCGTGCCACCCATCACCATCGGCAGCTGCTTGGCACACTTCCGCATCGAGCGGCTGCTCGGCAAGGGCGGAATGGGGGCGGTCTATCTGGCCCAAGACGAAAAGCTCGAACGTCCGGTGGCGCTCAAGGTCATCCACCCTGCCCTGGCTGACGACGATCGCTACCGCCGTCGACTGTTGCGGGAGGCGCGCGCTGCAGCCGCAGTGAGCCACGGCAACATCGCGACGGTCTACGAGGTAGATGAAGCGGACGGGCAGCTCTACATCGCCATGGAGTACGTCCCGGGGCCTTCGCTCGCCGACGCCCTCGACGACGGTGCTCTGAGCCTCCCACGAGCGATCGGGATCGCCATCGAAATCGCGGCCGCGCTGGAGAAGGCGCACGCCGCCGGAGTGGTGCACCGGGACCTCAAGCCCGAGAACACGGTGCTCACCGAAGAGGGCGGCGTGAAGGTGCTCGACTTTGGCATTGCGCGGCTGAAGCGCCCAGACACGGGGAAGCAGGTCGCGGCCCCGCAGGACAACACGGCGCTGACCGTCGAGGGCACGGTGATGGGCACACCGGGCTATATGTCTCCCGAGCAGGCGCTCGGCCTCGAGCTCGATCACCGCACCGACATCTTCGCCCTCGGCGTGATGCTCTACGAGATGCTCACCGGACGGCCTCCATTCGCCCACCGCACCCCCTTGGAAGCAGCCGTGTCCGTGACACGGGACGAGCCACCGCCATTGTCCACGCTCTGCGCACAAGCCCCAGCCTGGGTTCAACGGCTGGTCCACCGATGCCTTGCCAAGGACCCCGCAGAACGCTACCCGACAGCGACTGATCTGCAGGCCGCGCTCGCCCAACGCGAACCCGAGACGTCGCCGACCACCGGCGCCGCGACCGGCGAGACAGCCGAGCCACCGCCCAGAGGCCGCAGGCGCCGATGGGTGGGGGCAGTACCACTTTCGCTGGCTGCCCTGCTCCTGGCCGTCGTGGCGCTACGGGACGACAGACCCGTCCCGCCCCCGAGCGAGCCTCCATCAGGGACAACGACGAGCGGACGTGCGAAGACGGCGACCGCGATCACGGCGCTGCCCGATCCCCGGAGCAGCGCACCCGAAGCGATCGCGGCCTATCGTCGAGCACTGCAAGCTTTCCGCGACGGCAATTGGCCATTGGCCGCCAAAGCACTCGACCAGGCCGTTGCGCTCGACCCCAACATGGCGGCGGCGCACATGCGGCTCGTGCTGGTCCGCGTCTTGGGACACAACAGTCCCAACGCACGTCAGCATTTTCGCAAGGCCGCGGTCGGCCGCGCAACCCTCGATGACCGCGACCGCGCCCTGTTCGACGCCCTCGAGCCGCTGGCCGCCCGCGAGCCCGCTGACCTGAAGGAGGCGACCGAGCGTATCGCCGTGGCAGCCTCCAAGCATCCCACAGATGCCGAGCTCGCGATGCTCCACGCCGTGCTCCTTCAGCGAACGGGCAAGCGCGACGCATCGCTAGTCCCGGCTCAGCGAGCGGTCGAGCTCGACCCGAACTACGCCGATGGCTGGCAGGCGGTGGCGTTAGCCCATGCTGCCCTCGGACGAATGAACGAGCTAGCCGTCGCGCTAGACCGCTGCGTCGAGGCGGCGCCAACGGCGATCGACTGCCTCTACGACCGGATCGCACTACGCTCGGCGCAGGGCAAGTGCGCGGCCGTAGTCGCCGATGGCTAGAACGCCATGGCCCGCAGCCCTCGCAGCGGCTCGGGCCACCGTTGTCTGGCCATGGGCCTGGCGAGCCTGGGCGAGCCCATCGAAAGCGTCGCCACGGCCCTCGCCGGCGCCGCACCCCACTACCCACAGCGGCGACGAACCGGGGCCACCCTGGAGGACGAGCTGCGCTTGAAGCTGCTGGCCGGGGCGTTCGACGAAGCAGAGCAGGCCGCCAAGGCCCTGGCAGCCCATCACAGCGAGAACGCCAAGACTCAGTGGCTGGTCGCCCGCCAGCTGGTAGCGATCCACTACGAGACCTCCCGCCCTGGGAAGGCGGCCCAGATCGCTCAACAGTTCTTTGAGAGCCAGAACCTGTGGGGCACGCCACCCTCGGGGCACGCCCTCTGGGACTCCACCCCGCAGATGCTCCGCACGCTGCTGGCGGCCGGCGATATCGACGCCAAGCAGCTCGATGAGCGGCGAGGCGAGTGGATCGCCCGGTGGGGACGACGGGGCACGGCCCATCAGGGCGAGATCTGGCTGGGCGCCTATGGGGTCCCGGCCCGCACCGCCGCAGAAGCCAAGCAAGCGATCGAGCTACGCCCCCCGGACTTCGAGCCGATCCAGCTGTTCCGGATCGGCAACGTCGCGACCCACTTCGGCCAACTCTACTTCCTGGCCGGCGATCTCGACCAGGCTCACAAGTACTTGTTGGACGGCACCTCCCAGTGTCGCCTGCTCTACGACCCGATCCCGCACCTTCAGGCCTATGAGCTGCTGGGGCGAGTCTACGAGGCTCGCAAAGAGACCGAACAAGCCTGCCGTAGCTACGCCACCGTGCTGGGTCGCTGGGGACAGGCTACCCCTCGGTCGGTCACCGCCACCCGCGCGCGCAAACGCTTCCAGGCGCTGCACTGCCCCCCCCTCTGACAGGATAGTTGCCGCCCGTTCACCGAAGCTCGTGGCTCGGTTCTCGATTCACTCGAGTCTGGAGGATCTCGGGGACTCGATGCTCGACAGGCTCGGCTCTCGATCGGCTCGAATCTCGGGGCTCGATCCTTGCGACTCGATAAGCTCGATTCTCGTGGCTCGATGCTCGGCTCGGACAGCGGAGGTCGTAGTCACTGGTGCTTCGGGGCCTCCATCGGTCGCCGGGTTTGCTGCGAGGGCGACGTGCCTGGGAGCGAGGTCGCCTTCTCGCAAACCCGGCGACCGGTCGCTCTCAGGCAGCGTCGAGCAGCAAGACAAGCTCAGGCGCATCGGCGCCATGCTCTTCAAGATGAGCAACTGACGTCCTGCGGGCCGCCAGCCGGCAGCCCGCCCGGAGCTCTGCTGTGGCCCGCAGGCCTACCGGCTGCACCGCCGGATGAGGCCCCTTCCCCCACGCGCACGACCCCCCGCTCGCCCCCGCTTCCCTCTCCCTTCCGCGCCCGACCTCGAGCGCAGCGCCGCCCTAGACGTCCAGCTCTGCCTGTCGCGCCCGGGGCGCGTGATCGAGGATGAAACGGTAGCGCGCCTGCGGGTCCTTACCCATCAGTTGATTGAGCACCCGGTCGGTCTCGATTTCCCCATCGATGACCACTCGAAGTGCCCGCCGACGTGCGGGATCCAAGGTCGTGGATTTGAGGTCCTTGGCGTCCATCTCCCCTAGTCCCTTGAAGCGCGTGATCTTGGGTTTCACGTTGCCAGGCAAAGTGGCCACCAAGGCATCACGCTCACTTTCGTCGAGCGCCCAGTGGGTCTGCTTGCCGGCATCGACTCGAAACAGCGGCGGTTGGGACAGGTAGACGTTCCCGCCTCGCAATAGTCCCGGAAGCTGACGGTAGAAAAAGGTCAGCAGCAGCGTCGCGATGTGCTGGCCGTCGGCGTCAGCATCCATCAGGAGAAAGATGCGGCTGTACCGTAACTTGCTGGCGTCGTAGGTCTTGCCGACACCACAGCCCAACGCCGTAACCAGATCCTTGAGCTCCTTGTTGCCCATCACTTTGGCCATCGAGGCCTGCTCGACGTTGAGCACCTTGCCGCGGAGCGGCAGGATCGCCTGAGTGCGGCGATCGCGGCCTTGTTTGGCCGACCCGCCGGCGCTGTCGCCCTCCACGATGAACAGCTCGCACTCCTCAGGATCGGTGGAGGCGCAGTCGGCGAGCTTCCCCGGCAGGTTGAGGCGCCGCGAGGTGGCGCTCTTGCGCAGCACCGTCTGATTGGCCTGCTTGCGCGCCGCTCGCGCCCGCGCGGCCTGGATGGCACGAGCGACGATAGCTTCGCTCGAGCTGGGGTTCTCGAGCAACCACTGCTCGAGCGCCGGCCGCAGCGCGGCCTCTACCGCTGGAGCGACCTCCACGTTGTTCAGACGGTCCTTGGTCTGCCCTTGAAACTGGGGCTCTTGGACGTAAATGCTGAGCAGACCCACGATGCCTTCGCGAATGTCCTCGGCTCCGAGGGTGACCCCCTTCACCGCGATGGCCTTGGCATCCATGAAGGACCTCACGGCCTTCACTACGGCCGCGTTCATGCCGCTCTCGTGGGTCCCGCCCGAATGGGTGGGAATGCCGTTGACGTAGGAGCGCAGGTAGTAGTCGAACGAGTCGGTCCACTGCAGCGCCACCTCGACCTGCACCTCGCCGGTATCACCGTTGCCCTGGGACGCAGCGTGTTTGGTGCGAACGACGAAGGGGTCCTTGTGGGTGGTCGGCTTGCCCCGCGCCCCCACCAGCACGGGAAGGTAGTCGGCGATGCCGTTGGGATGCTCGAAGGTGAAGGTCTGCTTGGTCTGCTCGTCCCGCAGGGTGATCTGCAACCCTCCGTGAACATAAGAACGCGCTTCGAGGCGCTCCCGTACCAGCTCTAGATCGAAGACCGCCCCTTCGCCGAAGATCTTGGTGTCAGGCTGGAAGAAGACGCTGGTGCCATGCTTGCGGGTGCGGCCGAGCTTCTTCAGCTTGGCGGTCGGCTTGCCTCGGGCGAAGCGCTGCAGGTGCTCGCTCCCATCGCGATAGACGTGAACCTCCATCATCTCGCTGAGCGCGTTGACGACGCTGGCCCCGACGCCGTGGAGACCGCCTGAGACATGGTAGCTCTTGCCCCCGAACTTGCCTCCAGCATGGAGGGTGCAGAGGATCAGCTCAATCGCCGGGCGTTTGTGCTTAGGATGGATATCCACCGGGATGCCCCGCCCGTCGTCGGACACGGTGGCGCCAGTACGCCCCTCGTCGAGCACCACGGAGATTCGCTTGGCGTGACCGTTGATGGCCTCGTCCACCGAGTTGTCGACGATCTCCCAGAGCAGGTGGTGGAACCCTCGGACATCGGTGCCACCAATGTACATGGCCGGCCGCTGGCGTACCGGCTCCAGCCCCTCGAGGACTTCGATGTCCCGGGCGGTGTAGCTGCTGCGTCGCTTCTTGGAGGCCTTCGCCACTGCTCAGTCCTCCATTTGGGGCGTCTCGACGGGCCGAGAGATAAAACGGCTAAAGCCGTCTCGTTTGGCGATGAAGCTACCGCGGGCTCCGCGGGAACCAATCAAGGACCGCAGCGTCAGGCTCTTTTCCGCAGCTTTGCCCGTCTCGACGGTGATGCTGTCCAGATCCCGATGCCCGAGCTCGGCACCGATCAGGCTCGTGCCCTTGCCGAGCTTCATGACGATCACCCCTTTGCCCGGTCCGGCCAGGAGGGACACGTCTTCGGCCAATACGGCCAGCGCATGGCCATCGTCGGCCGCACACATGATGTAGTCCTCCTCTTGCCACATCCCCAGCGGGACGACCGTGAGCACCTCGTCGTCCTTGGCCGGTCGGGCGAACTTGCGGCCCGACCGGGTCGACGGCTCGGCATGAGCGCGCAGCGAGAACCGCAGTCCAAAGCCACGACGGGTGATGGCCAGGGCGTAGGGAGGCTCTGGCTCGAGCGCCGCTTCGTCCGCTGGCTTGACCTCCAACACCCGGGGATCGAAGACCTTGGCCGCCACGATGCGCTCACCGTCACCGAGCTTGAACAGCTTCTGGATCGGATCGCCGTAGCCGGTGGCCGCAGGCACATCGTGAACACGGCAAACGTAACAGCCCCCGCGGTTGGAGAAGAACGCAACAGACGACTTGGTCGAGCCGGCGGTCGCCGCGAGCACTCGATCGCCCTCCCGCATCCGGGTGGCGTGGACGTCCTTGATCTGCCGGCCTCGTTTGACCCAACCGCTCTGGAACAAGATCACGGTGGCGTCTTCGTCGACGATGTAATCCTCCGCCTGAAACTCGGGCTCGGCGATCGAGGCGGTCACTCTGGTGCGTCGCGGCTCGGCGTAAAGGGCCTTCATCTCAGCCAGCTCTTCTCGCACCACCGCCCAGCGCTTGGGCTCGCTCTTGAGCAAGGCAGCCAGCTTGCCTGCGTGGCTGCGCTTCTCGGCGAGCTCTTTCTCGATCGCCAGAATCTCCAGCTTGCCGAGCCGGTAGAGCTTGAGCTCCAGCACCGCATCGGCCTGCACCGCCGTGAGGCCGAAACGGCCGATCAGCTTGGTCGCTGCGTCGGCCTTGCCATCACTCTTGCGAATGATGCGGATGGCCTGATCCAGAGCATCGAAGATGATTTCGAAGCCCTCGAGGATGTGGATCCGTTCGAGCAACTGGGCCAACTCGAACTCGAGCCGCCGGGTAATCGTGATGAAGCGAAAGTCGAGAAACTCTTCCAGGATCCGCTGAAGACCCAAGCGCTTCGGCGCCGGAACGCCCTCGATGGCTAGGACCGCGTCTGCAGACGGCCCGCCCGCCCGGCCAGCGGCGCCGTGCGGTTGCTCGGTCGGCGACGGCACCAAGCACGTGAGGTTCATCTGCACGTTCGTCTGCAGCGGCGTTCGACGATACAAGTAGGTCATCACGAGCTGAGGATCGGTGCCTCGCTTGACCTCGAGCACCACGCGCACCTGCTCGGTCGACTCGTCGCGCACGTCGAGCAACGTCGGCAGTTCTTTCTTGATGATGATCTCGGCGATCTTCTCGACCACCGCACGCCGCTCCGTTGCGTAAGGGATGGACGTGAGGATGATGGCATCGGAGCCACCGCGCCGAGTCGCCGGCTCGTGGTCCCACTCACCGCGCAACTTGATCGAGCCGTGGCCGTGCTCGTAGATCTCCGCCAACTGCCCGACCGTACACATCAGCTGGCCCCCAGTGGGGAAATCTGGGCCCTTGATGCGCTTGAGCAGCTTGGCAAGGCTCAGCTCTCGCGTCTCATCGATGATGTAGAGGCACGCGTCGATCACCTCCCCGAGGTTATGGGGCGGGATGCTAGTCGCCATGCCCACGGCGATACCGTAGGAGCCATTGACCAGCAGGTTGGGATAACGGGCTGGCAGGACGACCGGCTCTTCGCGGGTCCCGTCATAGTTGGGCCGAGACGCCACGGTCTCTTTGTTCAGCTCGCTGAGCAACTCGAGGGCCACCGGGCGCAGCTTGGCCTCGGTGTAGCGCATCGCCGCCGCCGAATCGCCGTCTGGGGAGCCGAAGTTCCCCTGGCCATCGATGAGCGGAGCGCACATGACGAAATCTTGAGCCATGCGCACCATGGCCTCGTAGAGGGCCACGTCGCCGTGGGGATGGTACTTTCCCATCACCTCACCCACCACGGCGGCGCTCTTGCGGTACCGTCCCTCCGGCCGGAGCGAGAGATCGTGGTGCATGGCGTAAATGATGCGCCGCTGCACTGGCTTGAGCCCATCACGCACATCGGGCAAGGCCCGAGAGGTGATCACGCTGAGCGCGTAGGTCAGATAACGACGCTCAGCCTCCCGAGCGAGGGACGTGTCGGGGATCGGCGGCGGTGCGCCGTTGCCGCTGACGCCCGGCAGGCCGCCATCGCCATCGCCCCCGCCACGGCGGCCCCCGCCTTTGGCCTTCTTGCCTTTGCCCCGCTTGCCCGAACCGCCCCGCTCTTTGGTGCCATCCCCTTTGGTGCCATCCCCTTTGCCGCCGCCCCCTTTGGCGCCGTCCTCCTTGGCGTCATCCCCTTGGCCTCGCTGGACGGTCACCCTCCGTGCCGTCTTCTTTCGCCGACCTGCGCCGCTGGTCATGGGTGACGTCGCTCCGACACTCCCCCGAAAAAGCTTGAGCTGTGTCGCCATCGGTTCGTATTCGGCAAACTGCAGGGCCTCGAACAGGCCGCCGCAGGCCGGAAAAAGGCTACACCTTCGTTCAGTATGGGCCCAGGCTCTGGGAATAGCGATCCGCGGCGTCTTGGTCAAGCACTGATGCGCCTCGAGGCCTCCAATCGACCCCTGGTCGATGCCCTCGCGTCACGGGGCTTGTGACCGCGAAAATCCTGGGTTACGGGCTGCATGGCGGGCATGCTATCGGCGGCCCGCCACAGGACCCTCCCGGCCGCCATCTCGCCCATCATGGTCTCATCTCAGCGATCTGCCTCTTCTCCCTCGACGGAGAGCCGCTCGCTGCGATCGATGGCGAGAAACGCAGCGGCCTGGCAGCGGCGCCATCGCCGGCTGCTGCTCATTTGGACACTTGCCCTAGTCGTGGGCCTGGTGGCGCTCCCCAAGACCACCCAGGCCCAACAGCCCCAGCCAGAGGACACGACGGTGGCGCCCGAGGACGCCCCGCCGCCCCCCAGCGGGCCTGCCGGAACGAGCCAGCCCGCGGCGGGTGCTGCACCCCCGATTGGGCTGCCGACCGCAAAGACGCCTCCAGGCGCTGGATCCAAGCGACCCACGGTGGGGCCGGCGCCCAGCTTACCCCCCAGTGAGGCCGAGCTGGCCAAGGGCAAACGGATCGCCGAAGTGCGAATCGTCGGCAACCGCCGAATCTCAGCAGAAGAGATCCGTAACACCCTCAAGTGGTTGAAAGTGGGTAAGCCCTTCAATCCTCGGGGCATGACGCGAGACGTCAGAGAGCTGTGGGAGCAGGCCTACTTCGAAGACATCGAGGTGGATCTCACCAGCAACGATGACGAGCTCGAGCTCCGCATCCTGGTGCGCGAACGTCCCAGCATCAAGAGCATCGAATTCAGCGGCAACCACGAGCACGACGAGGACGATCTGATCGATGTCGCCGGCGAAGAGCTCGAGGTCGGCAACATCATCAGCCATGCCGCCGCTCGCCGTGCCATCCAAAAGATCCGTGATAAATACGCCGAAGATGGCTACTTCCTGACCGAAGCGCACTACGAGGTGCTGCCGCGCAAGGACAACCAAGTCGTCGTCAAGTTCACCATCAGGGAGCACGAGAAGGTCACCGTCCGGCGCATCACCTTCATCGGCAACCACACCATTGCTGATGAAGAGCTGCGAGAGCTGATGCTCACCGGCCAGCAGGGGCTCTTCTCCTTCGGCTCTGGGGGACCGTTTCGCCAGGACGCCTTCGAGCGCGACGTGCTGGTGCTCAGCTCCCACTATTACGACAAGGGTTTTCTGTCCGTTCAGATGGCCGCCCCACGGGTCATGCTCACCCCCGACCGGTCGGGCATCGACATCGTTCTGTCCATCGACGAAGGACCGCGGTTCCGCATCCGCCGCCTCCAAATCCAAGAGGTGGACGAGGATGGGCGGGAAGTCGAGCCGCTCAATGGCCGGCGCAACTTGCGAGAAATGATCCGCGCCAGAGCGGGCGAGTATTTCAACCGGGCCGAGCTCGTCAAAGACCTGTCCACGGTACAGACCATGTATCGGGACGCTGGTTACGCCAACGTCGACGCACCGCCTCAGACTCAGCTCTACCCAGGCACCCGCGAGGTCGACGTGATCGTGCGCCTCAAACGGGGCGAGCTGGTGCACTTTGGCCGCATCGAGATCCGGGGCAATACCAAGACCCGGGACAAGGTGATTCGCCGGGAAATGGAGATCAGCGAGAGCGCGCTGTTCAGCGAAACCAACCTGGAGGCCTCGCGGCGCCGCATCGCTCAGCTCGGCTACTTCGAGCGCGTCGACGTGTCCACCGAGTCGAGCAAGGACAGCAAGTACATCAACGTCATCGTCGAGGTGACCGAGAAGCCCACCGGCACGTTCCAGATCGGAGCCGGGTTTTCCAGCATCGAGAGCTTCATCGCCACCGCGCAGGTGCAACAGGCCAACCTGTTCGGTCGTGGACAATCCCTGGCCCTGCTGGCCCAACTGTCGGGCCTCCGCCAGCTCATCGACATCCGTTTCATCGAGCCCTACTTCCTCGACAGCCCCTTCTCGTCCCAGATCAACCTGTTCGATCAGATGCGGGTCTACGACGAATTCTCCCTCGACTCGACAGGTGGCTCGCTGAGCTTCGGCTACCCCATCGTCGACCCCGAGCTACGCGCGTCGGTCACCTATACGATCAAGAGCGACGAAGTCGACACCCGCACCACCTCGACGTTCTTCGGTACCGCCAGCGCCGTGAGCGTGTTCCGAAGCCTACCCATCGCCAACCTGTTCAGCGACGGAATCACCTCGTCGATCCGGCCAGCACTCACCTACGACACCCGCAACAATCGCCTTTTTCCCAGCTCCGGGGTTTACCTGCAAGGCTCGACCGAGTTGGCCGTGGCCGGGCTGGGGAGCGAGAACGAGTTCGTCCGGCACCGCCTGATCAGCCGCTTCTACTATCCAGTCACCGCCAACATCGTGTTGAAGTTCAACACCGAGGCGGGACTGGTCACGAGCCCCGATTCGGCCACCGGCGTACCGCTCTTCGCACGCTTCTTCCTGGGCGGCATCTTCGATCTGCGAGGCTATCGACTCCGCACCGTCGGCCCCCGACTGCCGCTGAAGTCTCGGCTCGACGAGAACGCCCCGCCCATCCCCAACGGCGCCAACATCGGCGGGAACCTCAGCTACTTCCAGAACCTAGAGCTCGAGTTCCCGATCATCCAGCCCGTCGGGCTGAGAGGCGTCGTCTTCACCGATCTGGGCAACGCCTGGAATCTCGAAACCGTCTACTGCACGGCCGCGCCGGCTGCCCAATTCGCGGTGACCGATCCCTGTTTCGACGCGACCAGCTTGCTCGACGTACGAACCTCATGGGGCTTTGGAATCCGCTGGTTCTCACCCCTGGGCCCATTACGCTTCGAATGGGGCTTCCCCTTCAAGCCCCTCTGGTACGAGGAATCCAGCGTCTTCGAGTTCACCATCGGTAACTTCTTCTAGCCTCAGCCGTTGCAGGCCGCACCGACCCTCCAAACTGGCCCGGCTCCTGAGCCCAACCCGCCCCTAAGAACATGCCCGAAAGCACGATTCAGCAGAAGGTGCCGGTAAGCATCCAGGATGAGCTGCGCACCAGCTATCTCGACTACGCGATGAGCGTGATTATCGGGCGCGCACTGCCCGATGTGCGTGATGGTCTGAAACCCGTCCATCGCCGCATCCTCTACTCGATGTTCGAGCAAGGCATCACCGCCGCGACAGCCTTCAAGAAGTGCGCGCGCGTAGTGGGCGATGTGCTGGGCAAGTACCACCCCCATGGCGATTCCGCCGTCTACGACGCCATGGTGCGGATGGCTCAAGACTTCTCGCTGCGCATGCCGCTGGTCGATGGCCAGGGCAACTACGGATCCATCGACGGCGATGGTGCGGCGGCGATGCGGTACACCGAGGCGCGGCTGACGGCTATCGCAGGGGACCTGCTCGGCGACCTCAAGCACGACACGGTCGACTTCGTCCCCAACTACGACGACAGCGAGCACGAGCCGAGCGTCCTTCCGGCCAAATTCCCCCAACTGCTGGTCAACGGCGCCAGCGGCATCGCCGTGGGCATGGCGACCAACATCCCGCCTCACAACCTGGGCGAGATCGTCGATGCGACCATCGCGCTGATCCATGACCCAGAAACACCCATCGCTGAGCTAAACGCGATCGTCCCGGGCCCAGACTTCCCCACCGGAGGGCTCATCTACGGCAAGAGCGGGATCCGCCAAGCCTACGACACCGGCCGCGGCTCAGTCGTGATGCGTGGCCGCACCCACGTCGAGCCCATTCGGGGCAGCAACGACCGCGAGCAAATCATCATCACCGAGGTGCCCTACCAGTGCAACAAGGCGCGCATGGTGGGCCGCATTGCCGAACTGGTGAGAGAGAAGCGGATCGAAGGCATCAGCGAGGTGCGGGACGAGAGCGATCGGGACGGCATCCGCGTAGCCATCGAGCTCAAGAAGGACGTTTTTCCCCAGGTAGTGCTCAACCACCTGTTTCGACTGACCGCCCTGCAGAGCACCTTCGGAGTCATCAACCTGTCGATCGTCAACGGCCGGCCTCAGGTCCTCGACCTCAAGGAAACGCTCGGTCACTTCATTGGGCACCGGCGCGAGGTGGTCCGTCGGCGGAGCCGTCATCTGCTGAGCAAGGCCGAGGGCCGTCGCGAAATCGTCGTTGGCTTGGGCATGGCGACGACCGACATCGACCGAGTGGTCAACACCATTCGTGCCTCTCAGACCGTCGACGAAGCTCGGGCCCGCCTGATGGAGCTCAGCCTGACCGGCTTGGGAGAGTTCTTGCGCCGTGCCGACCGACCGGAAGAGGAATGTCGGCAAGCTGACGAAGCGGGCGACTACCGTCTGAGCGAGCGTCAGGCCAAAGCCATCCTCGAGATGCGCCTCGCCAGACTGACCGGTCTGGAGCGAGAGAAGCTGGCACGAGAATACGGCGATCTCACCAAGGAGATTGACGGGCTGACGGCTGTCCTGAGCGACGAGGACCTGCTCATGGACGTGATCATCGGTGAGCTGACGGAGGTCAAAGACAAATACGCCAATCCGCGGCGCACCGAGATCGTCGAGGCCGAGGTCGAGATTCTCATGGAGGATCTCATCCAAGAAGAAGACATGGCCGTGGCGATCTCCCACGCCGGGTACATCAAGCGCACCGCCGTCAGCACCTATCGGGCACAGCGCCGCGGCGGGAAGGGCCGCAGCGGAATGGATGCCCGTGAAGAGGACTGGGTCAAGAAGCTCTTCGTCGCCTCGACCCACTCATACGTTTTCTTCTTCAGCAACCTGGGGAAGCTCTACGTCAAGAAGGTGTTCCAAATTCCCGAGGCCGCAGCGAACGCCCGCGGGCGGGCCATCGTGAACTTCGTGGGACTCGATCAGGGCGAGAAGGTAGCGGCCATCACTCCGGTCGGAGATTTCGAAGACGGCAGCTACATCGTCACGCTCACCCGCAAGGGGCAGGTCAAGAAGACCGCGGTGAGCGAGTACCGCAACTACCGCGAGACGGGCCTCATCGGGGTCCGCATCGACGAAGGCGACGAGCTCTTGGCCGCCGCAGTCAGCGACGGCGAGAGTGAGATCCTCGTGGGGACACGGCTCGGCATGGCCATCCGGTTCTCCGAGAAAGAGGTGCGACCCATGGGGCGTGGCACCATGGGCGTGAAGGCCGTCGATTTGAGCGAAGGCGACCACGTGGAAGGCATGGGGGTCTACCATGCAGGCAGTGAGCGGGACCGGGTACTCACGGTCTGTGAGCTGGGCTACGGCAAGCAAACGGCGGTCGACAAGTTTCCCCTCCAGGGCCGCGGCGGGAAGGGTGTCATCCTGATTGACGCCAGTGATCGCAACGGGGCGGTCGTGGGGCTCGCCCTGGTTGGCCCGACCGACCAGCTGATCGTCATCACCGACCGCGGGCTCACCCTGCGCACCACGGTGGAGGGCATTCGGGTGACTGGGCGCAACGCCCAAGGCGTCTCGATCATGAGGGTGGCTGAGGGCGAGCGCATCGTGGCCATCGAGACCTATGCCGAGGACGACCACGACCTGCAGGGAGATGACGATGGCCCAGAGGACGAGCCGGAGGGCGGCTCGACTGATGCCAGCCCGGATGGGCCCAGCCCGGACGACGAAAGCGGTGACGGCGGCTCGGAAACCGCCACCGTCGCCGCCGAGCTCCCAGCCGAGGTCGGCGAGCCCGCTGACGATGCCTCAGCTGAAACCACCGACGATGCCTCAGCTGAGACCACCGACGACGCTGACGAGCCGACCGCGGACTAGGACGGAGAGATTCAGAGGCTCGCCCACTGAACCCTCAGGGCAGCCGAACCAGCACGGCCTAGGCCCCTGAGGCGGGTGGACCGACGCGCGGTGGCGGCCAGCTCACGGACCACATCCAACCACACTCACGCCTCGACGCTTCCTCGGCGAACGAACAAAAGGAAGATGCGGGCCTGAGAATAGGGCATGATCAACTCGTGAAGATCTGTCCTGCGTGCTCGCAAGAGTACGATGACGAGCACGCAAGTTGCTCGAAAGATGGCGTGCCGCTCGTCCATCTGGACACGGGCACCACCGATCGCGCGCAGGACCTCATCGGCCAGGTGGTCGATGGCCGCTACCGAATCGAGCGAATCGTAGGCCGCGGGGGCATGGGCACCGTCTATGCGTGCCGGCACGTCGTGGTGGGCAAAGCTTTCGCCATGAAGGTGCTGCGCAGTGGCATCGAGCGGTCTGAAGAGATCCTCCAGCGCTTCATTCGCGAGGCTCAGGCGGCTAACGCGGTACACAGCCGCCACATCTGCGAAATGACCGACTTCGGCCAGCTCCAGAACGGCGCCTTCTACGTCGTCATGGAGCTGCTGCAGGGCATGAGCTTCACTCGGGCGCTGCGGGAAGAGCGGCTGACGCGCGAGGATATCTTCGATGTGTTCGTCCAGATCGCCGAGACGCTGGACCAGACCCACCGCGCCAACATCATCCATCGGGATCTGAAGCCGGACAACGTGGTGCTGGAGACCAAGGACACGGGCGGCTATTTCGTCAAGCTGGTCGACTTCGGCATCGCCAAGATCATGGAGAGCAAGGCGTCGAATCTGACCGAGACGGGCGTGATCCTCGGCACGCCTTACTACATGTCCCCAGAGCAGGCGCGGGGCGATGACTTGGACAGCCGAAGTGACATCTACGCCCTCGGCGTCATGATGTACCGAGCCTTCGCCGGCCGCCTTCCCTTCGTGGCGGACACGGCCATGGGCGTGCTCACTCGCCACCTGACCCAACAGCCAGAGCTACCCAGTAGCCTCGCTGACATGGAGGTATCGCTCGAGCGGTTGATTCTGCGGTGCCTGGAGAAGAAGCCGGTCGACCGTTTTCAGTCGATGGCCGACGTCGCTGAGGCGCTGCGGACCGTGCCGAATGAGCCCATACGGGCGCGAGACAACCCGACCATCGATGAGCGTTCCGGCGCCCTGATGGCGGCAAATTTGCGCGAGGCCTTGGCCAGCGAAGAGGCGCCAATCAGCATGGCGACGCCAACCCGAGTCGACACGCCACTGGCTCGCGCCGGCCGCCATGCTGCCCCCCCAGGCGACGACTCAGCCAGCGCTGCCGCCTCTCAGGACAACAACGTGCAGGAGCACCCTTCGGTGATTCCGCCACCTCTGCCCACCCCAGGCGCAGTGGTCACCCCCGATGCCTCGGGACAGGTGCCGGCAGGGGGAGCGGCACAGCCGGCGACAGTCGCGACCGAAACGCCGCAACCACAACTGGGATCGATGGCCTCCGGGCAGGTGCCGCTCTCGGGCGGCGGCGCCATCGGGCAGGTCACGACCGGCCAAGCTCCCCTGGGCATCCAACCTGACGGGACCGGCAGCGGTGACTCCCTGCCCAGCCACCTTCAGGGCGAAGCCGCCACCAACCGCGGCGTCGTATCGTCCCGAATCAGCACCCGGTCGCTGCGAGAGCGACGAGGCTCCCCAGCGTTGTGGGCTGGCGTCGCCGTGCTGATGGCTGCACTAGGCGCTGTCGCGGCCTGGGCCATGTTCTGGCCAGCGGCGGTGGCACCTGGGAGCGCCAATCCAGCGACGGCGCCGAGCGGCACCGCTACGGTGGACGAACCGGCCGAAGAGTTGCTCGAGTCACCCTGGGCGAACGCCGACCCGGTCGAGGCACCCAGTGCCGGTGAGCCCAGTGCCGGTGAGCCCAGCGCCACGCCCAGCGCCGAGACCAGTGCCCGGCCTAAGACATCGACCGGCACGGGCAAGGGCTCAACCGGCCCCCCAGCAACGTCCCAACAGCCTCCTGCACCAGACCCGGAGGAGGACAAGCTACAACCAGAGATAAGGAGCCCCTTCGATTGATGCGCCCTCCGCTGCTCTGCTTGTTGATTGGGCTGATCATCCCGCTGGCCCCGACGGACGCAGGCGCCACCTTAGGCGCTCAGTCATCAGTGGTTCAGGTGCCGCGCATTGCTCTGCGCATCACCAAGAAGCAAAGACGAGAAGCCAAACGTCTCTTCAACCAAGCCCACCTCGCCTATCGACGAGGGGACTACGAAGAAGCCATTCTCAAGTGGGAGCAGTCCTACGAGCTGTCGAAGGAGCCTTTGATCTTCGAGAGTATCGCCAACGCATTCGAACGTCTCGGCGACCCGGAACGGGCTCTGGAGAACCTGAGCAAGTGGCGCAAGACGGCCCCACGGCGGGAACACAAGAGCCTCGACAGTCGCATCGAGAACCTCGAATCGCGAATTGCGCGGCTGGTCCAAGAGCGACAACTGAAACAAGCGGAAGAAGCGGAGCGGGAACGCGTAGAGGCAGAGCGCCTTGCCCGTGAACGTGAAACGCAACAGCAGCAAGACGACGAAGCGGAGCGCGCCGCGGCTGGCCCATCCACCATGGAGATTCTCGGCTGGTCACTCGTCGGCGGCGGCGGTGCCGCAGTGGTCGCCGGTGTGGTGACCGACATCGTGGCGGCAACGACACGGCCGAGCGAAGACGACGCCTGTAGCGCACAGGGCGATCTACTGCTGTGTCGCGACGCTATGCGCGACGACATCGAATCGAGCAACCAACTCGCCATCGTCGGCGACATCCTGTGGATCGCTGGCGCTGCCATCGCGACAGGCGGCGTGGTGGTGCTGCTCACCGCGGTCGAGCCTGACACGACCGGCACCGAACAAGCCCCCGAGTTGGACGCCCACCTCGTGCCCTTCGTGGGGCCCAGTGGCGGCGGCCTCTTGTTCACAGTCCCCTTCTAGAGAACAGGGCTGGGGAACAGGGCCGAGACACAGCGCGAGGCAGACGCTTTTAAGAGATCAGGCTGCCTGTTGTCAAGGTGTGGCAACACCGAAATCGACAGCGGTGCTAAGCCGTCCCATCACTGCTGACAGCTTCGCCAAAATGTGTACTCTCGATTGAGTTGCCATGCGTACGCTAAACCATGTCTTGGCCAGCGGAGTAGTAGAAGCACTCCAAGCGCAGGAGCATGTGCTCGTCGCGCCGTCAGGGGGAGATGCGCTCTGCGACGAGGTCGAGGCGATCATCGCCCCGGCGCTGATCTCGATCACCCCGCACCTGGAAGAGCGGCGGGACGTTCACGGTGAAGTCACCTCCACCTTCGGCCACGAACGGGCTGATGAAGCGGTCGAGACGATGGTCGAACAGATCACCGAGCGGCTGATGGAGTCGGACCATGTCGACGACATCTTCGCCGAGGACCGCATCATTCGCCGCGACGCCTTCAGGGCGATCCGCGAGATCCTCATGGAGTACATCCGCGGCGAGATCGAAATCGATGACGAGCCCGAACCCAGCGACGGTTTCGAGGTGAGGCTCGATGCCCTCGGCTACGTTGTGTCGACGGTGACCAAGCAGCTGGACGAACAGACCCTCTCCGATTCGCTCACTCGCGCCGCCGAGTCAGTCGGCGGGACGGTCCTCGGGCTGGACATGGGCAAAGGCGCTGCCACCTTCGATTTGTTGGGCGGTGCCGAGGTGGGCCGCTTGGCCCTCGAGGAGGCGATCACCGAGACGATGGTGGCGCTAGTGGACGCCGACATCGTGGAGCTGCCCGGCATTGAACAAGTGCTCGGTGTCGAGAGCGGTGACCTGCACAGGGACCCGCGGCTGGTCGGGGCACTCGAGCGAGCCGCCAACCGCACCAAGCAGCAGACTGAGTGCGAAGCGTCGTGCATCGTGGTCGATGCCCATACCCTACTGGCCACCCTGACACCGCTATCGGCCGAAGCTGTCGCCGAGGCAGAGCTGCACTTCGACGTCTTCTTGGCCAGGCTCGAGGAGGAGCTGGCAGCGCTGGCGACGCCAGGCACAACGACAACGGACGAGGCGGCGGCAAGCGAGAGCGACCGGGCGCCACAGAGCGGCGCCCGTGCGAGCCGCAAGCGGTCATCGTCCCGCAGTCCAGCAAGCTCCCGCAAAGCCAAAGCCGGCGCGTCTGAGAAGCCGGCACGAGCCTCGGGCACTGGCTCACGAGCACGACGGGGCCACGGCAAGACGAACGGTAAGAAGCGCAGAGCCAAGGGGTAGATAA
>JAUVCD010000976.1 GCA_030590865.1 Myxococcales bacterium
GCCCAGAGCGCCGCGGCACCAAAGCCAGACGCTCGAGAAGGGGACACCGACGAGGGGGGCTCTGCCGCCGACGAGCCGGTCGACGTGGTGGTCACGGGTAAGCGCAAGGGCCAAGACGCCTTCGAGGCCGATCGGGCGGTCTCTGTCGTAGGTCCCAAGCAGCTCCGAGAGGCGCAGCCCCGCACCACGCCCGAAGCGCTCTGGGATACGCCAGGCGTGTTCGTCCAGCAGACCAACCATGGCGGCGGTTCGCCCATCGTGCACGGTCTCATCGGCCCCCAGGTGCTGCTGCTCTTCGACGGCGTGCGGCTCAACAACTCGACCTATCGGACCGGTCCGCTGCAGTATCTGAACCTGGTCGATCCGCCGTCGGTGTCCCGTATCGAGGTGTTGCGCGGCCCCGGGTCGGTGCTCTACGGCTCGGATGCCATGGGCGGGGTGATCCAGCTCTTTCCCCACGAGCCACGGGACGGGCGCTTGATGGAACGCCCCGAGGTGCATGGCACGACTCAGCTCCGCTATGCCTCGGCCGGCAAGACGGCGGGAGCCCACGCTCGAGCCGAGCTGGGCGTGCAGGGCTTTGGGGCGCTGGCAGCGGGGACGCTCCAGTCGCTGGCCGATCTGCGTGGTGGCCGGGGCGCGGGGGTGCAGCGCTACACCGGCTACGCCGACTACAGCGCCTTGACCTCTCTCGACTACCGGTTTGGCAAGGGGGCGCTGGATGGTTGGCGCAACAAGGCGACCTACCTAGTGTCGCGGATTGAAGGAGCTGGGCGCACCGACAAGCTCTACGATAGCCAGAAGCTGCAGCTCTACGACAACGAGCTGCACCTGGCCTACGACCGCATGCGCCTCGAGCTCGATGCCCTCCGCACGGCCATCGAGGTGACGCCGTCCTTCCAGCATTTCTTCGAACGGAAGGACAACATCAGCATGGCTGATGATCTGACGACACGACTCGCTTCGGTGCGTGACGAGGTGATGGTCAACACCTTCGGTCTCGACGCCGCCCTGGAGACGATCTTCAGCGACGATCGGCTCGCTCTTCGCTATGGCGGGACGTTCTATCGCGACTGGGTCGACGCTCGACGGCTGGAGCGTGTGGGGGGGAGCGCTTGGCTGAACCGACCGGACCAAGCCTATCCCAGCGGTTCGAGCTACCACCACTATGGCGCTTTCGCGCTGCTAGAAGGCGCGCCCTTGGTGACCTCGGGCGGTCACCGCGTGACGCTGCGAAGCGGCTACCGTCTCCACGGTATGGCCGGCGCTGCGGATGCACAGCTAGGGCTGCCGGCAGCGGAGTTTTCTTACCTGGGCCACGTGTTCATGGGCGCCGTGCAGTACCTCTATCGCGACTCTGCGACGCTGGCCTTCGCCTTCGCCCAGGGCTTCCGGGCGCCGAATCTGCAGGAGGCCGTTCAGCTAGGCGACACCGGTAAGTTCTTCCACGTACCGAACGCCGAGCTGAAGCCAGAGCGGTCCGATACCATCGAGTTGCTTGGTCGGACCAAGCTGGGGAGGCTGACCGTCTCGTGGATGGGCTATCTCTCCATGCTCGAGGACTTGATTCTGAGGGTCCCGACGAGCTACCGGGGTGCTGGGGAGATCGACGGCAAGCCGGTGATGCACAACGTCAACGCCGAGAGCGGTTTGTTGTGGGGCACCGAAGGCGGTCTGGGTCTGGAGGTGGGATCGGGCTTCTCGGTCCATGGCCAACTCAGTTACGTGTGGGGTGAAGAGTATCTGGCAGGCGGGGGCAGCGAGCCGCTCAGCCGCATCCCACCGTTGTTTGGGTCCACCAAGCTGCGCTACGACGCCGAGCTGCCCAAACGCTGGCGGGGCTTTCTGGAGACCTACGTCCGCTGGGCTCTGGAGCAGGACCGCCTGTCCCCTGAGGACGACAGTGACGCGCGCATCCCGGTGGGCGGCACGCCGGGCTGGTGGACATGGAACCTCAGGGCCGGTCTCAGCGATGGTGCTCACCAGCGAGTGTCGCTGGCGCTGGAGAACCTGCTCGACGAGCAGTACAAGTATCACGGCTCGGGCCTCTATGCGCCGGGCACCAACGCCATGATGAGCTACGAAGTGTCCTTCTAACAGGACTCGGAGGGTGGTGGGGCACCGGCGGTGCAAGGGCGCCAGCCACCGCCCCCACGAGGCCGCCAGGGCGCCGCTCCGAGGGGCGCGAGCCTCCGAGCCAAGGTGGCGCCAGTCTTGGGAAACCAGCGGTCTTGGGGGTGTTGTTTTCCGGTGAGGCAGAAACTGCCGTCCAGGCCTATCGAACTCATGGCAGTGAGAGACCGAAACCACTATTATCTTACTGTGCTTTTTCTGCGCGCTCCCATCGGGGGCGGAGTGAGCGGGGAGCGGCATCGGCCGTTCGCCTGCTCGCCGGAAAAAAAGCCGCGGGACAGGTCTGCCCGCGATGATCAGCATGAGGAAAACGTGAGCCGATTTTCGAGATGGATACTGCCTGTAGCCGCTTTGGGTGCGGTGGCGGTGGGGTGTGGCGATGATGAGACTACGACGGGGCCCACAGGTCCGCCTCCGACGGTCATCAACGTCATCGTCGACACCAACCGTGACGGAATACTCAACGGTGACGACGAGGAAT
>JAUVCD010000961.1 GCA_030590865.1 Myxococcales bacterium
CAGACGACCGGCGGGGCCGCGAGACGCGGTGATGGGAGGAGCAAGACCAGACGGCCGGCGGGGGGCCGCGAGACGCGGCGATGGATCGTGTCGGGTCGGGCGGACGGAGAGCGCAATTGCCGATGGCGAGCTCATCCGTGACTCCAGACCTCCTGACCTACCCCCCTGCAAAAATGTCCGGTTTGCCGACGTCTGAGGCGTCCCGTGGCGGCCGCGCGCCAGGGAAGGCGACGCTCGTGGGCGGCTCAGGTTTCATTTCGAAGTGGAGCCGAAGGCTCGATCCCGGGAATATGGTCGCGGTGGCGTTGAGCTGACGGCACACGGCCGCGAGCGCGTTGGTTCGGTGCGGCGAGCTCAACGGGTCGAGCAAAACGCGGAGTTCGCCGTCGGTGACGTCGAGGTCGCCGCCAAGAGTAAGGGCGTTTTGGATGAGGGTGCGGCCGTCGTCCTCGGCGCGTTTATAGTGCGGCGCGAGCAAGCGGAAGAGATCGCTCTCGGCCTGGTAGGCAACCATCTTGAACAGGTCCGTCAGGTGCTTGCGCTCAACGCTGAGCTTAACGACCTCGCCTTCCACGATATCTTCGACCGGCACCCGGGCGGGCACGGACTTACGTTTCTTCTCCAACTCGTGGATCTTCTCGGCCGCCTTCGCCAGTCGCTTTGACAGCTTCGAGTTGGCAATCTTGAAGCCGCGCATCGTCCGGCGCAGGCTCTCTTGGTTGGTGGCGGCCTCGAGCCCGTAGGCGGCCGCCAGCGTCGCAAACTCGGCGTAGGCCTTGCGGACCTTGGCGCTCAACGCCTTGCGGACCGGGTTGGGCACGTCGCGGGTGGCGTCGGCAGGCTCGGTGTCGTAGTCGACGAGCACATCCAAGGCGTACTCCTCCCGCAGGTACTTGAAGAAATTCTCCTGCCGCCACCGATTGAACATTCTATAAGCCACCTCGATGGCCGAGAGGTCCCGGCGTGAGGTAATGATTGGCGTTTGATGACCGTTCACACAGAGACGGGTGACCTGACGAAGCCGCAGTCCGTTCTTCAAACGGGTGCCTCGGTCGGCGAGCGTGTAGACGACCTTGTCACCGTCGATCACGGTGCGATACTCCTGGAAGTACTTCTTCCCGACACGACGAGAGCGCCCCTTGCGATAGGTCATGATGTCAAAGCCATCGGTGACGAGCTGCTTGAAGAGCCGAGGGCTCCAGCCACCTCTGTCAAAAATGATGGTGACCCGGCGCTCGCCGACGAGCTCACGTACGTCTTTGAGGATCACCGGCAGCATCTTCACCATCCCCTTGTGCGCCTCGGTCGTGACAACGAAGAGCGGCTCACCCTCGGCGTCGTTGATCCAGTAATCTGACGTTGCCGGCATCGCGATGCGCACCCGGGCGACATGCGTCTTCGGGATCTTCCGTTTGCCATGGTAGGCGCGGACGTGACCATCGACGTACAGGAAGCCCATGGCGTGACCGTGGGCGGCGACCCGGCGCTCGGCAAGAGTGCGCCCCAGCGCCTTCGCATGCCCATGCGCTGCGAGTCGGCGGAGCTGGCGGCGCAGCGTCTTGACCTCGGGAGCGCGATCGAGACCGAGGAGTCGGCCGAGAGCCTGGGGTGAATGCTCTTTGAGACCCTCCGGCCGCTTGATCCGGAGCAACGCCATCAGGATCAAGGTCATGATCGTGGTGCGCAGGCCGTAGAATGCCGGTGCGATGTCGCCATAGAGATCGTGGGCGATGTCGATGATACCGCTATCGATGAGCGCTGGGATCGCGAGGAGCACTCCAACACCGGGCACTCGTGTTGCCGGGCCAAACATCGGCGCGGCGTCGTCGAGCAACCCGAGGCAAGCCAATACCCGATCGACGGTGCGATCGGTCGGATCGTGGCTCAGCGGTACGGGGTAGGGCTCGGTGCTGGGCGTGTGAGATCCGGACAGTTTTGGGTCCGCACCTTCGGCTGGAGTTTTTGGCACAGATTCAATCGGTTGCGACGGTGGGGATGACGCATCTTCGCCGCCGGCCGACTCGTCGTGATGGTTCGTTGCCGAACCGGACAGTTTTGGGTCCGCAGCCCTCACCAAAAGAGGCAGCTGTTCTGGCACCTCCCTCTTCCAACCGAGGCGGCGCAGCAGCTTGCGAACCGCCTTCTCGTCGACTCCGAGCCGGCGAGCGATCGCGCGGTTGGTCACGCCCTCAGCCTTCCAGCCGTTGACCTTCTGCGTGCGCGTCTTCGACAGGCGCGGCTGGCCCCGCGGATAGCCACGGGGGCGGCCCAGCGCTGCCAAACCGCCTTCTTCGAAACGGCGTTGGTGTCTGCGGACTGTGCGCTCGTTGCAACCGAAGGCCCGGGCGACCTGCGTCTGCCGCGCCAAGCCCTGATCGACAAGGCTCACGATCGCATGCGCCTCGCCCATCCGGTCGCCGACCGTGAAGTGCGCGATCGGCACGCCGCTGACGCTGACGACGCTGAACCCATCGCGTCGTTGAAGGCGGCAACGGTCGTTGATGAAGACGATGCCGTCGTCAGCATCCGCATTGTCAGGGAACAGGTCGTTCTGTTTGCCGTGGTCCACCATCACCCGGTGAGCATGCCCCCGGCACGAAGAAAACCGGACAGTTTTGGGTCCGCACCTCAGGCGAGGCGGGGTGAGGGATTCCGGTGGGTTAGCAGGGGTATGTCAGGAGGTCTGGAGTCAGAAACCAAGGTGCACTCCCACACCACCGTGGGA
>JAUVCD010000147.1 GCA_030590865.1 Myxococcales bacterium
GTGACGCTCTTGCCGCAGCCCGACTCGCCGACGAGGGCCACCGTGCTGCCATGGGGAATGTCGAAGCTGACGTGGTCCACGGCAGCCAAGACCCCTTCTTCGGTGGTGAAGGTCACCACTAGATCGCGCACCGATAGGAGCGGTTCGGCTTCGCTCACGATTCAGTGTCTCCAGCATCGCTGTCGTCGCCAGCATCGCCGTCGGCGTCCGCGCCACCGTCGGCGGGCGCGTCTGGTCGCAAGAATATTTGGAGCCGGGGACCTTCGCCCCAGGTCAAGCCGGTCGTGAAGCAGGCTCCGGTGTCGCTCGTGCCGTTCGCGATGAGGGCGATGCCGTGATACCGCTTGCGGTGCTTGGCCCAGCGCCTCACGATTTCGGTGACGTCGATCCTGAGCGGTTGGGCCGGGGTTGCCCTCGTGTCTGCCAGTCGCATCGGCAGATCCAGGCGGGGCTGGTTGCCCCGGGTCAGCTCGGCTGAGCGCCAGGGTGACAGCACGTGCGCCAGCTCCAGGGCTATGCGTCCAGGCCGGGGGGCACAATCAGGCAGCGGGTCGAGCACCAGCAGGGCGCGCTGTACCTTGCCGTCCTCCGGAAGCTCGACCGAGTAGCGCATGAGAAGTGTTTCGGTCTCACCTCGCTTGCCGAGCCGAATCGTCGGACCCAGCTCAGGGGGGGCCACGATGCCGCTTCCGGTGATCCAGGCGAGATCTTCGGGTCGGAAGGTCAGCCTCTCGGCATCCGTCGAGATCGGCATCGTCCCCTGCTTCCGGCACCGGCCGAGGGTGCATAGTCGACCCTTTTGGCAGGGGCTCGCATCCGAGCAAGTCTGTGGCCCCGGCAGCTCACCGCCGCAGGACCAGAACACCAGGCCCGGCAGCACCAAGCTGCACAAGATAACTGGGAGTAGCAGGGTCGAGCGCATCGACGACGCGACGATAGCAGGAGGCTCGACCGAGCCAAGAACAAAGGAGTGAGGACGGGATGGGCAGCATGGACGGCCCTTGACGCTGAGCAGAATATTGTCTAGATATTTGACTGACTGAGTACTCAGTCTATGAATATCTCGTGATATATATTATGGTATTCATTACTGAGGGCTTACTCAGTGAAAAGGTGGCAACTTGGCCGTGGTGATGTCCCCAAAGCGTGAGTCGATCTTTCAGGCGGCGATCGGGCTGTTCGCGACCCACGGGTTCGAGAACACCTCGATGTCCCAGATCACCAAGGCCGCAGGCGCCGCCGAAGGCACCGTTTTCTACCACTTCAAGAGCAAGACCCGGCTGTTCACGGCCATTCTCGAGGACACCCGTGAGCTGCTCGTCCGAGAGCTTTCGCAGCTAGTCGATCAGCATGCCGCGGGTGCCGGGCTGGAGCTTCTGTCCGAGACCATCGCAGCCTTCCTGTCGCTAGCCACGGAGCAGCGGGAGCGCTTCCTCATCCTCCAACGGCCCCATGCCTATGAGCAGGCGCTGGTCGATCCAGACTGCAGCCAACAGTTGAGTGAGCTCTACGACACCATCATTCGAGTCTTCGAGCGGGCGATCGAGCGGGGCGTGAGCGACGGGTCGATGCGGCCGGTGGACGTCCACAAAGCCGCTCTGATCGTGTTCTCCCTCCTCGAGGGATTGCTGCGCCTGGAGACCAACAACGTCTACGCGCCGGCGGCACTCTACGAGGAGGCGCTCGAGATGTGCCGCCGGAAGCTCGCAGCTGACCCCAGGAGCGATGACCATGCTTGAGGCCATGAGGCGGCTGTTGCCCTTTCTCCGCTGGCTTGACGGCTACGACCGGGATGGGCTGCGTGCGGACTTGCTGGCCGGCTTGACGGTGGCGCTGGTGTTGATCCCCCAGTCGATGGCCTATGCGCAGCTGGCCGGGCTGCCGCCTTACTACGGGCTCTATGCCTCGTTCTTGCCGCCGCTGGTGGCGGCCTTGTTCGGTTCGAGCCGCCAGCTCGCCACCGGACCGGTGGCGGTGGTCTCGCTCATGACCGCCGCCTCACTAGAGCCACTGGCGACGGCGGGCAGCGAAGCCTACATCGCCTACGCCATCTTGCTCGCCGTCGTCGTCGGCCTGTTCCAGCTCGCCCTCGGCGTGCTCAAGCTGGGATTGGTCGTCAATTTCATCTCCCACCCGGTGGTGAACGGCTTCACGAATGCTGCGGCCATCATCATCGCGACCTCCCAGCTATCCAAGCTCTTCGGCGTGTCCGTGGACACGGCCGAGCACCACTACCAGACCATCTACAACGTGCTGCGCGCGGCGGTGCACTACACCCACTGGCCCACGCTGGCGATGGGAACGCTAGCTTTCGGTTGTATGGCCGTGCTGCGCCGCGGCTGGCCGAAGCTTCCCAACGTGCTCATTGCTGTCGTCATCACGACAGTCCTCTCGTGGGTGTTGCACTTCGAACAGGTTCAGTCGCTGGCCGTCGAGTCCATCCATTCGGACGATGCGCGAGAGCTCGTCCTCCGCAGCGGCACGACCGGTGCCCAGGCTGCGGTGCTCTCCGCCAGCCGCAAGGAGGCCTCTGACGTGCTCGAAGCGGCGCATGAGGAGGGCAATGCCGTCCAAATCGCTGATGCCGAGCACGACCTTCACGTTGCCGCGATTCGTCTCAAAGAGCTCAAGCATGAGATCGCAGACATTCGAGGGCGCCTCCGCGGCATAGTGTTCGAGGGCGTTCTGGAGCCCGGTGGTGCGCTGCAGCTCTACGCTGAAGGGGAGGTTCCGGCGGGCGCTACCAGCGACGGCCGCCGTTGGCGATTGCGGGTCGGCCGCGAGCCGCTGGATGGAGCCCAGCTCTCGATCAAGTCCGGGGGGGCGGTGGTGGGCACCATCCCCGCGGGTCTTCCTACTATCGGGATGCCACCGCTCGACACCAAGACGGCGCTTCAGCTGTTGCCCTACGCGGCCATCATCGCCCTGCTCGGATTCATGGAGGCCATCTCCATTGCGAAGGCCATGGCGGCCAAGACCGGGCAGCGTCTCGATGCCAACCAAGAGTTGATCGGCCAGGGCCTGGCCAACATCGTCGGTGCCATCGGCAAGAGCTACCCCGCGTCCGGCTCCTTCTCGCGCTCTGCCGTGAACCTGCAAGCAGGCGCGGCCACGGGTTTTTCTAGTGTCTTCACCTGCGTCACCGTGGTCATCGCCTTGCTGCTGTTCACACCGCTCCTCTACCACCTGCCGCAATGCGTGCTCGCGGCGGTGATCATGATGGCCGTCATCGGGCTGGTGAACGTGTCGGGCTTCGTCCACGCGTGGAGGGCTCAGTGGTACGATGGGCTGATTTCCATCATCACCTTCGTGGCCACGCTCGCCTTTGCCCCTCACCTGGACCGGGGGATCTTCATTGGCATCGGTCTGTCGTTGGCGGTCTTCCTCTACAAGAGCATGAGGCCGACCGTGGCGTCCCTGTCTCGCCACGCCGACCGTGCTCTGCGCTGCAAAGACACTCACCAGCTCAAGGAGTGCCGCTACATCGCTGCGGTTCGTTTCGACGGCCCGCTGTTCTTCGCGAACGCCAACTATTTGGAGGAGAAGGTCCTCGAGATCACCCGCGCCAAACGTGATCTGCGACACGTGTTGCTGGTGGCTAATGGCATCAGCGACATCGACGCCTCGGGCGAGGAGGCGCTGTCGTTGCTCATTGCGCGTTTGCGCAGCGGCGGGATCGACATCTCGCTCAGCGGGGTCACCGAGCCGGTCATGACGGTACTCGAGCGTACCCACTTACGGGAGAAGATCGGCGAAGGCCACATCTACCCCACCCAGAACTTCGCGCTCCTGGCCATTCACGCCAAAGCCCACGAGCAGGGTAGCGAGCTCGATTGCCCACTGTTGGGCAGCGAGCTCGCCAGCGAAGCGGCGCGCATCTAACAGGCGAGATTATGCCAATTATTACTGTTTTTAGCGGCACCTACTGCGATGCCGAGTCCGTCATTGGCGACGTCTGCGAGCGTAGCGGCTACCGGCACCTAGACGATGGCGAGCTGGTGGATCAGGCCGCCCAGAGCTCGGGCATGGCGGCGAACAAAATCCAGCGATCGCTCACGTCCAAGGTGCCGGTGTTCAATGCCTTCACTCGCGAGCGCGAGTGCGCCATGGCCCATTTGAGGCTTGCCGTGGCGGAAACGCTGGCGAGCGATCAGCTGCTGCTAGATGGCATGTGCGCCTTATTGGTGCCTCGCCAGTTCCAGCACGTCTTGCGAGTCTGCGTCATTGCCGAACGTAGGACCCGTGGTGCGGCTGCTGCGCGGATCGAGGGGCTGCCGGATCAGGAAGCGCTCCAGCTGGTGCAGCGTGACGATGCTGAGCGGGTCTTGTGGGCCCAGCGGGCGCTGGGCAGTGCCGACCCCTGGGACGCGGCGCACTACGACATCCTGGTGCCTACGGACAAGCTCGAGCTTGCCGAGGCTGTGGCGCTGATTACCGCCCAATCCGAGAGCCCGGCGCTCGTGCGCAGCGAGCGCACCGACCAGGCGGTGGCCGACTTTCTGCTCCGTGCCCAAGTCGAGGTCGAGCTGGCGCGGGAGGGGCACGACGTCGCCGTACACACCCATGACGGAGCGGTCACCTTGACCATCAACCGGCATGTCTTGCTGCTCAAGCGCCTCGAGGCGGAGCTGAGCAGCATTGCCCGGCGAGTCTCGGGGGTGTCCTCGGTGCGCACGGTCGTGGGAGGGGAATTTCACCAGGCTGACATCTACAGAAAGGTGGATCTCGAGATGCCGTCGAAGCTGTTGTTGGTGGACGACGAGCGGGAGTTCGTCCAGACCTTGTCGGAACGTCTGTCGATGCGCGAGATCGACTCGGTCATTGCCTACGATGGCGCCTCTGCCCTCGACCTGGTGAATGAGGAGGAGCCGGACGTCATGATCCTGGATCTGCGGATGCCGGGCGTGAACGGCATCGAGGTGCTGCGCCAGGTCAAGGCCACGTCACCGGATGTGGAGGTCATTATCCTGACCGGACATGGCTCGGAGGCAGATCGCGAGACCTGCAAGCAGCTCGGCGCCTTCGCCTACCTTCGCAAGCCGGTCAATATCGACGACTTGGGCAAGACGATCGAGCAGGCCAAGGACGTCATTCGTCAGAAACGAGAGAAGACGGCGAACCGAGTGGAGGGGGACTGACTGCGGAGCGAAGTGGCGGGAAAGCCGCATCACGAGAAACACCATGTGGGGCCGAATAAAGCCAGAGTTCTGGACGCACGCCGATGAGGGTGAAGCTCCGGCCCGGAACATGTTCAACTATCGTCGCTTGTGGAGGTCGGCGGTGCTGGCCATCGTCGGCGTGGCGGTCTTGCCCTTGGTGATCATGACGTTGATCCAGCTCAGCACCACCCAACGGGCCGTCGATGCGGAGGCCAATCAGCGCACCCATCGCTTCGCCTCCAACGCCCGTCGCTCGGTGACCTCCTTCCTCAACGCCCGTCGTGAGGCGCTCGAGTTCCTCATCCAAGACAACGATTACCTTTCGCTGCGGAACGAGCAGCGGCTCGGAGAGCTGTTGGAGGGCCTCAAGACGGCCTTCGGCGGCTTCGTCGACCTCGGCTTGGTCGACTCGCGGGGTACGCAGATTGCCTACGCGGGACCCTTTCGCCTCAAAGGGGCCGAGTACCGCGATCAGCCCTGGTTCCGCGAGGTGGCCGAGCGGGGCCTGCACGTCAGCGAGGTCTTCCTGGGCTATCGCCGGGCACCCCATCTGGTCATTGCGGTCAAGAAGCCCCGACCTGGGGACTCGTTCGTCGTGTTGCGCGCCACCATCGACACCGAGCTGTTCAACAACCTGCTGTCCCAGCTGCACCTGAGTGAGGGGGGCGACGCATTCATCATCAGTCGGGAAGGCAAGCTACAGACGCCCTCGCGGGACCACGGAGATGTCTTCGATGACTTGGCGCTGCAGGTCCCCGCGTCGAGCAGCGAGACTCGGGTCGACGAAGTGATTGGGCAGCAGGGCCACACGAGCCTCGTGGGCCACGCCAGCATCCCCGACTCGCCCTTCGTGCTGCTAGTGGTCAGTCCGGAGGATGCACTCTTGGCGGCGTGGCGCGCCACTCGCGTGAAGATCGGAGCATTGGTCTTCGCGAGCGTCCTGATCATCGCCGTGGTGATCCTCGGAGTGGCCACGTTGCTGGTCAACAGGATCTACCTCGCTGACCAACGGCGACTGACGACGCTGCATCAAGTCGAGTACCAGAACAAGATGGCGTCCATCGGTCGGCTCGCCGCCGGAGTCGCCCACGAGATCAACAACCCCCTCGCCATCATCAACGAGAAGGCCGGCCTGCTCACCGACATGATGGTTCTGAAGAAACAATATGCTCGGGACGAGAAGCTGCTCGGAATTGCGGCAGTGATCGTCTCCTCCGTCGAGCGTTGTGGGGCGATCACGCGGCGATTGCTGAGCTTCGCGCGACGGAGCGATACGGCGAACCTCGAGGATCTGGACCTCGAGGAAGTGGTGTCAGATGTGCTCGGCTTTCTGGACAAGGAGGCCGAGCACCGTGGCATTGGCATCACCGTGTGCACGGCGCTCGACGTCCCGAAGGTCTGGTCTGATCGGGGCAAGCTTCAGGAGATCTTCTTGAACTTGATCAACAACGCAGTTGCTGCGATGCCTAAGGGGGGGGCGCTGACCGTGGCGGCCCGTCTCACCGAGCCCGATAGGGTTACGGTGACGCTGTCCGACGAAGGCTGCGGGATTGCACCAGAGGACCTCACCAGGGTGTTCGAACCGTTCTTTTCCACTCGGGCCGACCAGGGAGGCACCGGACTGGGGCTATCGATCACTCAGGGATTGGTGGAGGAGTTGGGGGGCACCATCGCTGTGACCAGTAAGCAAGGCCGCGGATCGACGTTCTTGGTGGATCTTCCGGTTCGTGACTCGGACACCATGACTAGGGGGACGGGATGAGAATCCTACTGGTGGATGACGAGGTGGAGCTGGTGTCGACGCTGGCAGAGCGACTGGAGCTGCGGGGCATGGAGGCGGACTGGCAGGAGACGGCTGCCGGGGCGATCGAAGCAGCGGGGAAACAGACCTATGCCATCGCAGTGCTCGATGTGAAGCTGCCTGGGGCGAGCGGGCTGGAGCTGCGGGTGCGGCTCGAGCAAATGCAGCCGGAGATGAAGTTCATCTTCGTGACCGGGCACGGCTGCGAAGAAGCCTTCGAGCAGGGCAGGGAAGCGGCCGGCTGCGAGTACTACCTCGTGAAACCAGTGAGCATCGAGCTGCTGGTGAGCAAGATCGAGGATGTTCTTGGAAAGAAGGTGAGGTGACTGTGGCTGATTCGATGTCGTCTCCAGCCAAGGCTGGGTTGGTGTTCTTCGGTGCCGTCTCGGCGGCAGTCTCCCACGAGATGCGCAACGCCCTGGCGGCGTTGAACGAGAACGCCGGGCTGCTCGGCGACTTCGTGCTGGCTTCCGCCAAGGGCAGGCCCGTGGATCCGGCGCGCGTCGAGACCGTGAACGGTCGCGTGGCTCGCTTCGTGAGCAAGGCAGATGCGCTGCTCACTAGCTTCAGTCGTCTCGCCCACTCGACGGACCAAGACCACCAAGTGGTCGACGTGCAGGATATTGCAGACGACGTGGTGACCCTTTGTGGGCGTCTCATCCTTGCCCGTGGCCGTGAAGTGCAGGTAGCAGCCCAACCGGGGGGGACGGTCAACACGAGCCCCTTTTTCGCCCGCCTGTTGTTGTGGCGCTGCCTCGAGGCGGCACTGGCAGACGAGGGCCAGCAGGCGCCGCTGATCATCGCCGTGGCCCGGTCGGCCGGTGGCGCTCAAATTCGCATCAGCTCCGGCGGCGATGAGGACCTGTGGCAACGTCGCGGTATTCCCGGCGAGCTCGAGCTGGAGCTATGCGCCTTGGCGCTCAGTACTATCGCCGTGGATCGGCGCACCGGGGAGATGACCATCACGTGGGACAGCCGGAACGGGTAGCGTCCTGGAGGGAACTGGAAATGAAGTCTGAACTCGAAAGTGGATTGCTGGCATCAGAGCGCGTGCTCCTGGTGGACGACGAGCCGGATTTCGTCGAGTCGCTGGCCGAGCGGATGGAGCTGCGCGGCATGACCGTGTCGACCGCCACCACGGCGGCCAAGGCGCTCGAGTTGATCGAGCGCGAGACCTTCGACGCCATCGTGCTCGACCTGCTGATGCCCGAGATGGATGGCATCGAGACGCTCAAGGCGATCAAGGAGCGGCGTCCGGAAGCGCAGATCGTCATGCTGACCGGCCACGCCACGGTCAGCAAGGGCGTGGAGGCGATGAAGCTGGGTGCCGTGGACGTCATGGAGAAGCCGGCGGACATCGCCGCGCTCACCGAGCGGGTGCACCAGGCCCACGCGCGGCGTGTCGTGGTCGCCGAGAAGCAGGTCCAGGACAAGCTCGGGGACATCCTGAAACGACGGGGATGGTGAGGGCTGGCGCCCCACCTCTAGGGTGGGGATCGGCTAGCCCCAAGGGGCCGCTCGCCATGTTGGGTCCAGTGGCCTATGGTGCCGCCGCTTGGTGGTTCAGTGTCCCCTTAGCGTGCCCGCTTCGACAGTCTGAACAACCCCCTAGGAGCGCCCTCTCATGAGTCTCTCCGCGTTTCTTCGAGACCCGTGCATCTCTCTCAACGTGACCCTGGACGACAAGCCTGCCGCCCTCCAGGCCATCGCCGAGTGTGCCCATCAGAGCCCGCTGCTGGGCGGAGCGAGTGTCCCGCGGATTCTCGAGCTGCTCCAAGACCGGGAGAGAGCCGGCTCTACCGCTTTCGGCTCTGGCGTCGCCATCCCGCACTGCCAACTGCAGGAGGCTACCGACTTCGTCGTAGGACTCATCACCACGCCCACTGGGGTGGACTTCGGCGCCAGCGATGGCAGTCCGACGCGCCTCATCATGTTCATCATCGCGCCGGCCAACAAGCCGAAGCGTCACATCAAGTTGCTGTCCTCCATCTCTCGGACGCTGTGCTCTCACGGGGCGTTCGACGAGCTCATGAAGGTGCGCACACCGGCAGAGGCGCGCACCATCCTGCTAGCGCACGACGCCAGCTCTGGGGAGACCAAGCCCGGCAAGGGTGGCAGCTTGTTGCACATCTTCGTGGAGGACGAGCCTGTCTTCCAAGAGCTACTCACGGCGCTGGAGGCACTCGAGCTGGCTGGGTTGACCGTCATCGACGCACAACCTGCAGAGACCTTTCTCGTCCACGTCCCGCTGTTTGCTGCCTTCTCCCAGGATCCCCAACATGGGAGCTGCAAAATCATCGTGGCCGTTGCTGCACCCTCCCGTTTGCAGGAAGTCATGGCCAGCATCGAAAGCGTCACCGGAGCGCTCGGTGAGCAGACCGGCGTGTTAGTTGCCGTTCAAGAGCTGTCGCACCTCACCGGAGCTTTGGCCGTCGAGGTCTGACGAGCCCCGCTACTTTCGTTGCTCGCCGGTAGCACTTTCCCATGAACTTCGACGTCTCCTCACTGCGGCTATCTCACCTGACGCTGCTTGGCGTCATGGCACTCATTGGCTTCTTCTTCGGGCTAGGTGCCAGGCGCATCAAGCTGCCGTCACTCATCGGCTACATGATTCTCGGCGCCCTGCTCGGCCCGTCCTTCCTCGACTTGATCGACGAAGCGACGGCCGAGGCGCTGGCGCCTATTACCGAAATTGCGCTCGGGTTCGTCGCGCTCAGTATTGGCGCTGAGCTCAACCTGACGGCTCTGAGGCGACTGGGCTCGGGCATCGTTGCCATCATCTTCGCCGAGTCCCTCACGGCATTTGGGGTCGTCACGATTGCGATCTATGGGCTGACTGGCGATTTGCCGCTGGCCTTGATCTTCGGTGCCATGGCACCTGCTAGCGCGCCCGCCGGAACGGTCGCCGTGATCCAGGAATATCGCGCGAGGGGCAGCCTGACCAAGGCACTCTACGCGGTAGTCGGTTTCGATGACGGCTTGGCCATCGTCATCTTCGGCTTTGCTGCGGCGGTCGCCAAATCCATGCTCCTCGCAGAAGGGTCGGGAGCCGAGGAGAGCGTTCTGCCATCGCTCCTGGCGCCGCTAGTCGAGATCGGGCTGAGTCTCTTGGTCGGTGTCGTCGTCGGTTTCGCCTTCTGTCAAATCACGCGGAGGCTCAGCAACGGCCATGACATTCTGATCGTGGCTTTCGGAGCGGTGCTCCTCGGCACCGGGCTGTCGGAGCGTTGGCACCTGTCACTGATTCTCACCAACATGGTGATTGGCTTCGTGCTGGTGAACACCCAGCCAGAGGCCAAAGTGCGTCAGGTGTCCACGGCGGTGCGCGAAATCATGCCGCTGCTCTTCGTGCTGTTCTTCTGTCTGGCTGGCGCCCATCTGAGGCTCAGCGCGCTACCCGCTTTGGGGGCGATCGGCCTGGTGTACATCCTGGGACGATCGGTGGGGCTCGTCGGCGGCGCCCGCATCGGCGGCATGCTTGGAAAGGTCGACGACAAAATAAAGAAGTACCTGGGGATGGGCATTCTCTCCCAGGCCGGCGTCGCCATCGGACTCTCTCTGATCGTCAAGCAGGAGTTCGAGAGCCTGGCCGTTCATCATGGTCTGCCTCACGCTGCGGAGATTGGCGCCAAGGTGATCACCGTCATCACGGCCACCAGCATCGTGTTCGAGATCGGTGGACCGATTCTCACCAAGATCGCACTGGAAAAGGCCGGGGAGATTCCGAAGGCGAGGACGGGGCACGGCAGCAAGGGCTCGTCCTAGACCCAAGACAGGTCAGGCTGGTCGACTGGACGCTAGTCAGCGCCCGCCTCGGTCGTCTTGCCTATGAGGCGTGGCAGCCAACGGTTCAGCGTGAGTGGCACCATGGCGTCGTGGGGCATGGGCTGCTTGATGTTCCGGCGGTGCTCTAGCTCACGGATGGTGTCTGGTGGAAAGCCCGCCTCGGTGACGGCGTGGCGAAAGGCCTTGGTGAAGGCGCCTAGGGCACGGCTGGACCAGCTGTGGGTTTGCCAGCTCACGATGACCTTGGTGCGGTGGTCGGTCAGCGCCAGCAGCGGGGCCGTGTCGGGGGACATGCAGGTGTCGATGGATAGGATGGCGAAGGGGTGCAGGACGGCGTTCAGGGTCGCCAGCAAGCCCCCCCGCCGGTTGCAGCCAGCGCCTGAGTGGCCCACCACGATCACCCGTCCCAGATCGATGCGCGCCGTGCCACGGAGCTCGCGGACCGTCCGACTGACGAAGCGGTCGAGATCGAAGGCTGGCCAGCTCGTGTGGGCGTTGACGATTGCCGCCCGGAGCGTTGCGCTGGGAGCCGCGACGACCACCGGCTCGATCTGCTTGTCTTCGACGAGGGCTGCAACGATTCGCCGCACGTCGCCCTCCCGGCCTCCCCCCATCCAGCGAAAGTCGATGGCCTCTGCATTGGTTCCGTGGATGAACACGATCAGCGGCACGGGCTGCTGCTTGGCCCGCGCAGCAGTCGCCGCTGGCACGAACACCCGCCCACGATAGGCACGCTCGGGGTGTCCGATGTCCTGCCCATCGTAGGTGAAGTCACGGGTCTGGCCGCGCAGCGCGGGCTCCGCCGGAGCCCCAGCGGCCGGCGGTGCCGTCAGCGCCACCAGCAAGGCGGCCAGGGCCGTCAGGCCGACTCGGGATGGTCCCATGGCGCCCAGAGGATAGCAGAGGGTACCCCGGGTCGAGCCGCCAGCGACTTGGATGCTACCGCTTGCCTGCCCTCAAGGTCTTGATGGTCCCAAAACCAGCCTTTGGATTGACGAGCTTCGTGACCCCGAATTGGGTCAGTTGGGGCCCCACCTTTTCGGCGTCGCCGACGATGACCATCACCCTTGTTCCGGACAGCGAGGTGCGCAGCCGATCAATGGCATCGGCGGACACCGTCCTCAGGCGGGTCGGGTAGGCGCGGTAGTCGTCATCGTTGCCCCCCAACGCCTGCAGCGTGGCGATCAGACGGGCGAGCCTCTCAGGACTGCTCGAGGTGGCTGCCAGCCGAGTGCCGAGTTGGCGGCGTGCCTTGGCTACCTTTCCGGCTGTCGTTGGCGCGCTCGCGAACGCCCGCAAGCTGGTGGCCAGGGCAGCCAGGCGGTGACCTGTTTGGTCTCGAGAGGTCATGGCTGAGGCTACGACGAGATAGTGGCCCTCGAGCAGCCGACCCAGCCTGATCTCTGGGGCAGGCATTCCGTCCGGCGGTGCCGTTGAAGGTTGGCCCTCCGCGCTCAGCGCCTCGCTCAACAGAGTCTGAAACACCTGGAGCGCTGGCAGCTCGGCCGGCGTGACGCTCGCCGTGACCGAACCCACAGCGATGGCGCTGAGCGGGGCGTCACGGTGATTCACCAGATAGACCGCCTGGCTCACTGGCCCTGGCGGCGTGACGACAGGTGCGAGTGGCTCGGGCGGCCGGCTCGAATAGCGGGCCAGCGCTTTTTCAGCGGCCTTCGTCGTTGCGGCGAGCGGTGCCCGGCCGACGATAATCAGCCGGGTTCGGGCTCCAAGATAGTGGTCGGCGTAGAACTTGTTGCAATGGGCGTGACGGATACGGGACAGCTCGCTGAATGTTCCAACGGTGGCGCGACGGGAGGTCGCAGCGCCGGCGCCCAACAAGCTCCGCTGTGCGATCTCCTCGCTTACCCAGGTCGCATCGTCTCCCGCCCGGGCGGCTGCCAAGGCGAGGGCTCGTGCGCGCAGCCCGTGGTAGGTCGTTGCGCCCAGCTGCCGTCCCGCCACCATCTCACCGAAGATCCCGATGGCCGGGTGCAGCTGATCGCTTGATACGGTCATGCGAAACAGGGTGTGGGTTGCGTCGACCTGAACCTCGAGCTCGCTGCCGATGCTGGCCACCACCTGGGCGAATTGACCTGCCCGGCGGTGTTTGGAGGCCGCGCCTCGAGCCACTAGCTCGGCGGTGAGCTCGGCGACTCCCGGCCGATCGGCCAAGCCGCCGGCGTCGATCACGAGTTGCAGCTCGGTGACTGGTTGCGAGGGCAGATCAACCACCGTGAGTTCCAGTCCCGAAGACAGCTGGTGGTGGCCGATAGGGGGCAGTTGCAGCGAGCGATCACCGTCAGGGTGCTCCACGGTCGGTTTGGGGGGCGTGGGTAGCGGCGCCTGGGCGGACGTGGTGGTTCCAGTCTCTGGTGCTACGGGCCCTGAGATTGCCGAGTTAGCAGCTGGCGGTGGCCGACCGGTCGCACCGGAGCAGCCCATGGCCGCCGTCAGCAAGACCGTGACAGCCGCCCTCGGCAGTGGTCGGGCCAGGCCTGCAGCGGTCATCGTTTGGAGCTCCCGCCGGTTTTGGTTGGTCTGCGGGCGGGGCGCTTGCCCTTAGGCTTGGTGCTCTTCTTGGCCTTGCTCTTCTTGGCCTTTGCCCCTGGCGTAGCAGGGATGGACACCGCGAAGGACTCGACCACCGTACTGCGCTGCGGCACCAGGTAGCGCGCGGCAGCTCGGCGCACGTCCTCTGCGGTTGCTTGGTCGTAGCGGGCCAGTCGGGGGACCCACTGCTCGGCGCTACCGTCGATTAGCTCACACTCGGCGAGGCGATGGCTGCGGGTGGGCATGTCGCTGAGCTCCGCCAGCCGGCGGGTGAGCAACTGGCGCTGAGCGCTTCGCAGCGCAGCTGGCTCTGGGCCGCGCTGCCCTAGCCGGCGCGCATGGTGCTCGATGGCTGCGGCAACATCGTGAGGTGCAACGCCCCGAGGCAGCTCGACGCTAACGCCGAGCACGTCGATCCCGCTGAGCTGCTCGCTGCGGGCGGTGACCTGCAGCGCCTTTCCTTTGGTGACCACGAGCTGTCGGTGCACCGCGCTGGCCCGGCCACCGGCCAGCAGTGCGCCGGCGATCTCGAGGGCAGCGTGATCCGGCGCTTCCCGTCCCGGAATGGCCCAGCCATAGGCTAGGCCGCCACGGTGGGCGCCTCGGTGAACCAACGAGCTAGATCGACGGGTCGTTTGGGGCGGCGGCTGGCGACTGGTCCCGCGCGCAGCGGTGGGTCGAGCAATGGGATCGAGATAGCGTTTCGCCGCAGCGACCACAGCGTTGGGCTCGAAGTCACCGACCACCGTGAGCACCGCTCGCGCCGGTCCGTAGAAGCTCTGATGGAACGCTCTCACCTCGCTGGCCGTGATGGTGCCGACCTCGTTGAGCAGGGTGTGCCCATGGCGGCTGGGGCCCTGAAGGGCTAGCGCGATCAGCCGCGCTCGGCCCAGCTCGGTGACCTGGCGCCACGTCGCCTCGTCCCGCTCGACCCGCAAGGCTCGGCGTTCCCGCTCGAGCGCGACAGCCGGGACGGTGAGCGAGGCCATCCGCTGTCCCTCGAGCCACAGGGCCAGCGGCACCCCCTCTGGTGGCACGACGTTGAGGTAGCTGGTGACCTCGGTCGTCCGCTCGACGGCCGTCCAGCCACCGATGGCGGCGATGCTCTTTTGATGCTGACCGTCGCCGACCTGAGCACTGCCAGCGAACATCATCCGTTCGACTAACTGCGCCGCACCGCTCCGTCGTGATGGCTCGTCGGCGGTCCCGGCCAGGTAGCTCATCGCCACCACGACTAGGGGTGCGGACCGGTCGACGTTCATTACGATTCGGAGGCCCCCGGAGAGCTTGGTTCGTTGCAGGGGGAGTTGAAACGGTGTGGCCGGGGCAGCGGCAGCGACTTGGGACCTGCCGGCGAGCAGGCACAGGGTCACTAGGCCCAGGGTCACTAGGCACAGCGTCAGCCCCCGCGACGCCAAGCGCGTCACCATCAACATTCGGCGGTGCCGTCGCCACCCGTCGTGCCGCTCCGTCGCCGCTGAGCGTTGTACGGTTGGCCTTTGGCGGCGACTGCCGTAGGCTTCTCTGGCTGGAGGACACCCATGGGATTCGCGAGCGGACGCTTCCTCACCACCATGCTTCAAGAAAGCACCGCGGCCGGTGGCTCGGGCGTGTTCAACGTTCCAGAGTTGCTTCAGCTCGTCGTCGGCTCGGTGATCTTCGTCGCCATCGGGTTGCTCGTCTTCGGGCTGGCGTTCTGGCTGATCACCAAGCTGTCGCCTTTCTCCATCCGCAAGGAAATCGAGGAAGACCAGAACACGGCCCTGGGCATCGTGATCGGGTCGGTCATCATTGGCTTGGCGATCATCATCGCCGCGGCTATCGGCTGACCCAACGCCGGTCACCAGCTGCTGCCACAGGTTGGGCGCGTCGCTCTGATGCTGCGTTGTGGTGCAGCGCTTGCCTGTGGTCTCCATGATGATGCGGCGGTGGGTTGTCCACTACTGGTCCACATCTGTGTAGCGCCAGCGCTGCAGGGCTCGCAAGTCCCCTGGCCTCTTTCAGGACCCCGTGCCCGCCGATTGGCGCTGACGACGACGAGCCCCTTGACCCCGCCATCTGCGGCGCCCAGGCTCGCCAATCCATGCTTCGCCGGCTGGTCAGCGCACTGCCCTTGGGTCTGCTCCTCGGATGCACATCGAGTGGCGATCTGACGGTGCCGCCGCCGCTCTCGGTGCCGTCGAGCTCCAAGGTCGAGATCCCGGCTCCCCTCGACAGCGGTCGACTGCCTGAGTGGGCGCGGCCGTTGCGCTATTCGCTGAGGCTGGACATCGACCCGAGTGCCGCCCGCTTCAATGGCGATGTGGTGATCGACGTGACCGTTGCGCGGCCGACTGCGGCATTCGTGCTCCACGGCGCGCAGCTGCGCGTGACTCGGGCCCAGATCGTCGTGGGCGAGCAGCGGATTGGAGCGGAGGCAGACTTCCGGCCCGCCGCCGGTGCCAGCGGGGAGGCTGAAGAGCTGGTGCTGCTCGCCGCAAGCGAGATCCCGGCAGGTGATGTC
>JAUVCD010000037.1 GCA_030590865.1 Myxococcales bacterium
AGCTACCACCGGCGGGTGACGGTATGAGTCGGCGGGCCTATCGAGTCGTTTGGCTCGTCGGTTGTGCCCTGCTGCTGGTCGGGTTGGCCTACGTCTACAACCGCTACGTCTGGAGCGCGCCGGAACCGACTATCGGCTGGACCAAGGACGGCGTGGTCTACGAGCTCCTCAACCCGCGCATGCTCGGCGTGGTCTTGGTCGCGCCGTGGTTCATCGCCGTTCTCGCCTGGACGCTGGCTGACTTGCCTTGGCAGCAACGGTTCGTCACGGTGCTGTTGCGGATCGTCTTCGTGGCCTCGCTGGCCATGGGACTGGCCCGGCCAGTGCGGTCGGCCAACACCGACAAGATCACCGCCGTCTATCTGGTCGATGTGTCAGATTCGGTGCCTGACGAGGCGCTCAGTGATGCTCAGGACGTGATCGTCGAGGCCTATGAGAACAAGCGGGAGGGCGATCTGGTTCGGGTCGTGACCTTCGCGAACCGGCCACGCCTGCTCGATCCGATTGAGCAGAAAGACGGTACCTTTGGAGCGCCAACCATCGAGCGTCACCAGTGGCCGGAGGGAGTGGCGAAGGACGAGGCCGAGCGCCTCTCGGACCAGGCTCCTGGGGCCGGCTCGAATCTACAAGCGGCGCTGCAGCTAGCCTATGGGCTCTACCCGCCTGGCTATTTGCGCCGGGCGGTGCTCATCAGTGATGGCTTGCAGACTGACGGTGACATCCTGGCCGAGGCCAACCGTGCGGCCGATCACGGCGTCAAGCTGCACGCCCTGGCCTACGACCGGCCGGTGCCTGGCGAGGTGGCGCTCCGTGGGCTGCGCATCCCCGATCGGGTGAAGGTGGGAGAGACCTTCTCGGTAACGGCAGACATCTACGCCAGTCGTGCCACCAAGGCCAAGGCGCGGCTATTTCAGGGCGAGACGCTCAACGCTCTCGATGGTGTTCAAGCTCTCGACCTGAAGCCTGGGCCCAACGAGATATCCTTCAAGAGCGTCGTCCGGGTTGCTGGCGAGGTGACTTATTCTCTCGAGTTGAGTGACATCGGTACCGATCGGTTCGACAAGAACAACCAGTACGCCACTACGGTGGATGTGCCAGGTCGCCCTCAAGTCCTCTACGTCGAGGGGGCTCCCCAGTACGCCGGGCCGCTGACCGGCGCCCTGACGGCTCAGCAATTCGACGTCGACGTGCGACCGCCAGCGGGCTTTCCTGGATCCCTCAAAGAGCTGGAGCGCTACGACTTCGTGATTCTGAGCGATACGCCCAAAGAGCGGATGACCCTTCAGTCTCAAGAGCTGGTGGAGCAATACGTGCGGGATCTGGGTGGCGGCTTCCTGTTTGCTGGCGGCGAGAATGGCTACGGCCTCGGCGGCTGGTATCGGACGACCATCGCGCGGCTCTTGCCGGTGCGGATGGAGACAGAGAAGCGCAAGGAGATGCCCTCGGTGGCCATGGTGCTGGTCATCGACCGTTCTGGCTCGATGACAGGAATGCCCATCGAGATGGCGAAGAAGGCCGCCAAGGCCACCCTCGACGTGCTCGCCTCTGACGATCTCATCGCCGTGGTGGCTTTCGATTCTCAGCCTCACCGCTACGTCAAGATGCAACCTGCGCGCAACCGGTCTCGGGTGCGCGGATTGATCAGCCGGATCCAGTCCGGCGGGGGCACCGAGATCTTCTCTGCCCTCGACGCTGCTTATAACGATTTGACGGTCACTCCGGCCCGCAAGAAGCACGTGATATTGCTGACCGATGGCAAGGCCCCTTCCAGCGGCATCCGCGATCTGGTGAGCGCGATGATTGCCGAGGCCATCACGGTCACCACCGTTGGGCTAGGCGGCGACGTCGACGAGCAGATGCTGAAGATGATCGCCGACGTTGGGGGGGGGCGGTACCACCCTGTCCCGGATCCACAGAGCCTGCCCCGCATCTTCACCAAGGAGACGGAGATGATTGCCCGGGCGGCGGCGGTTGAGGAGTGGTTCCCTGTGGTGCAGACCGGCTATGCGTCCTTCCTTCGCAAGATCGACGTCCGCACAGCGCCTTACCTCCATGGTTACGTGTCGACCAAGATGAAGCCCACGCCGGCTGTTGAGTTACTGGCCAGCGAGGATACCGAAGAGCCCATCTTGGCCCGGTGGCGAGTGGGTACGGGCTGGGCGCTCGCTTGGACCAGCGACGTCAAGTCCCGCTGGGCGGTCGAGTGGATTGGTTGGCCTGGATGGGAGAAGTTCTGGGGGCAGCTCGTTAGGGAGCACATGCGCCAGAAGCATCGGCGCGAGCTGGATATGCGTGCCGAGATCGAGGGCGGCCAGCTCCATGCGTCCGTCGATGCCTTCACCGTCGACGAGCGCTTCGACAATAAGCTGGTGAGCAAGCTCACCATCATCGGTCCCGAGCCTGGGGGCACCAAGAAGGTCGTGACGCTCCGGCAGACCGGGCCAGGGCGCTATGAGACTCGCACGCCGATGGGGGACTACGGCTCCTTCTTGCTGCGCGCCGAGCACTCGCGAGAGCAGGAGGACGGGACGCTCAAGCCGATCGCCATCAGCACCGGCCACGTGTCCAATCCCTATCCCCGAGAGTACGCGGCCTTCGAGACCGACCAGCTGACGCTCCAGCGAGCGACCGTGGCAGCCGGCGGGCAGTTCAATCCCAAGGACCGCACCATCGTGTTCTCACCAGAGGGCGAGGAGATTAGCTTCCACGAAGAGCTGTGGCCCCGCTTCGTGATGGCTGCGATTGTGCTGTTTCTGCTGGATTTGCTGTTGCGAAGAGTGCGCCTCTTCGATCGCAAATTCCGGCCACGCCGGCGTGCCAGCACGTTGCTTGGCGGTGCTTGAGGACGGCGGCGGCTGAGCCTATCTCGCCGGCGGGACGCAGCCGATCTTGGTTCCGATATCGGTGGCTAGGCTTCGGGTGCGCTCCAGCTCTTCGAACAGCCGTTCGCGGCCAGCCTCGGCTAGGTCCTCACGGTGCGAGTCGAGCTCGAGCCGGGCGGACAGCTCCAGCGCGATGTCGTAGCTCCGCTGGAGGGCTCGGGCTTTGTGGCTCAGGTCAGTACTATCGGTCCGTGCGGCCTTGGCCTGGGCTTCAGCGAGCTCTTGGTGGAGGGTTGCCGCATCCTGGGGTGGCTCGTGGTCGTACAGACCCTTGCAGCGGTCGGCTCGTGGGCCGATGAGAATCGAGGCTGCGTTCTCCGAAGCAGCGGCGCGGGCTTTCTGCGATGCGTCGGTGAAGGCCAATCGGAAGCCAATGACGTGTACATCACCGCTGGGGCTCATGCCGCCGGGGCCCAGGCTGGACGCGTTGAGAGCTTCGACCAGGCAATCGCTCAGCTCGTGACCCATCTCGTCAGCTGGCTCCGGCTTGCCGGTGGAGGTGTCGAGAATCTCACGCACGACGACATCTCGCACCTGGCCGCTGCCAGCAGCGACGGTGAAATCGATGACGGCGAGATACTCGCCTGTGAACCCAGCGGCTTCGAAGGTGCTCTCCCAGCATGCCAGTACCTTGGGGATCTGGTCCTGGCCCGTCGCCACGCGAAGCTGGGCGACCAGCTCCTGTCGGCTGGTGCAAGAGGCGTTGGCCAGCAACGGGAGTGGCAACAGGAGCATGGGCAGGGCGACAGTCCATGCTCGAGTGGCGAGGTCTGCCAGCTTACCGAACAGGCGGAGCGCCTTGGTCATGGCTGGTCCCCGACGGCTGGGTCGAGAATGCTCGCGTCGATGCTGCCGTAGTCAGGGAACCGCCGGCCTTCGTCCCGCACGCTGGTGTAGCTGATGGTGCTCGTAGCCTGGCTCGGATCCTCGATCTCGCTCATCCGAAGGTCGACGGCACATCCCCCGATCAGTGGCGTCGACAGCAGGATCGTCAGGGCGACGGGAGCCGCGGTCAGCGAGCGGGCAGGGGTAGATCCCAGGGCCGGTGGGCTGCCCGCGAAGGGCGCTTGGCCACCGCTAGGCCGGTTGCGCCCGGCTCCAACTGATCCTCCGGCGGACCGGAGGTTCAGGGCGCGGAGCGCTCCGTCGAGGGAACCTTTTGCCATGGCGATGAAGACTACTCCCGAAGCGCTAGACGTCCAGTGGCAAGACACACTAAGCTCGGTTCGACGTGGAGACGATGGCGACGCGGGTTCAGCGAGATGGACCGCTGAAAGAACTCGACGCGGTCGGCTGGATCATTCGGCTCTCCAAGCGTGTCGAGGTGTTGCACCAGTTGGGCGTGGCTCATGGCGGTATCTCTGCCGATGTAGTGTTGTCCGACGAGCCCTCGCGGACGGCTCGTGGGGTTCTGGCCGACGTTCGCGACGCTGCGACCCGCCCAGGCTACCACTCGCCGGAGCGGCACTCCGGGCAAGGTCTTTCTCCAGCCGACGATGCCTGGGGTCTGGCGGTCACCCTTTACTATCTGCTCTCAGGTCAGATGCCCTACGCAGGTGAAACGGCGCCTGAGATCCGGAAGCGGATCATCAGCGCGGCGCCGGCGCCCCTGGCTGTCTTCGATGTGGGTGACGACGATCTCCAGCGGGTGCTCGACCAGTTCCTGTCTAGGGACCGGGCAAAGCGGGTGTCTCGGGTCTCGACCCTGCGCAGCCTGCTCGAGGCGTGGCACCCAGACCCGGACGTCGCGCAGCTTCCCCCTCTCGAGGAGGCTGATGACGACTCGTCGCTCGACGACGATGACGAAGACGTGGCCACGGTGATGCGCGACTTCTCCGATGTGCGTGCCCAGCTCGAGGCCATGGGTGGGATGGGACTGCCAGAAGAGGGCGATTCGCCTCCCGCTGAGCAGGCACCAGCGGCAAAGGCACCAGCGGCACAGGCACCAGCTGCACAGGCACCTGCGGTACAGGCACCTGCGGCACAGGCACCTGCGGCACAGGCACCTGCGCTGCAGGCCGCCTTGCCGGCAGCCCCCACGCCTGGGCCCCCACCGGCGGCCCCCACCCCTGGGCCCCCACCGGCGGCCCCACTCAGCCCCGCGCTCGGTCGAGCGCCAGGTCAGCTACCGGGGCCAGCACCTGGGCGTCCGCCTGGGCCGGCACCTGGTCGTCCGCCCGGTCCTGCACCCGGTCGCCCCCCCGGTCCTGCGCCTGGACCCCCGCCCGGTCCTGCACCCGGTCGCCCACCTGGCCCTGCGCCTGGCCCGGCCCCAGGGCCAGCTCCGGGGCCTCCACCGGGAGCTAATAGCCCTGCCGCTGCCCCGATAGACTTCGAGGCGGCTGTCATGGCAGCCGAGAAGAGGGATGGTCGGCCGCCGCCGAGACAACACGCGGCCACCGAGCTGGGCGGGTTCGGCGCTCAGCCCCCAGCGCGCCGGCAGCAGGCCACACCACCGACCCGCCCACCCCCGGGGATGGGGGGAGGCGAGCCTGCGCTGCCAGGTTCTGAGCCGCAACCGCTGACGCCCGCTCCCGGGCTCGCTGGGGCGTCGCCCCCATCGGATCGCGAGCACGCTGCACCGCTGCCCCCGCCGCCCCAGTTCGACATCGAGGACAGCGACTCGGACGACGAGGTGGCCACGGTCATGATGGACGTCCAGGGCACCGACCTGTCGAGTGCCATCGAACAGGCCCTGGCGCGGCAACAACAGATAGCCGGTCCGTCCGGCGCATCCGCGCAACTAGCAGGCTCACCCGGCGCTCCTGCGAACTTGGGGGCGCCGCCAGCGGCGCCGGGGCTCCCGGCAGGCACGCCAGTCGAAACGGCGCTGCAGGGTGTTCCAAACGTTCCAAACGCACCGGCCCCTCAAGGTGCTCTGGCGCCCCACCCACACTTCGAGCTGCTGGTGGCCGACGGCGAGCCGGAAAACGCCGCGCTGAAGCGTGCTCTCATCGTGGCAGTGGTCCTGTTGGTCATTGTCGTGGCGGCTGTGGTGGTTTTGTACCTCGGTCAAGAGGGCGTTCTGTCCAACTAGCCGGCCGCAGCCCCAGTCTGCTCTCGCCGCAGTTGCTGCCCTTCATCGGCACCTTGCCATTCTTGAGGACCTCCATGCAGAGCGAACGAATCGCCTTGACCTTCTTGGCTCCGATGGCCGTTGTGATTGCTGCCAGCTGCGGTGGCAGCGCCGTCATTGATTCGGGTGACGGTGTGGGGGGCGCCGGTGCCTCGTCCACCAGCTCATCGGGTACTGGCGGGACAGGCGCCACGACGAGCTCCGGCACTGGTGGCACCGGTGGGGGCAGCATTGCTGAGGCCTGTGCCCAGGTCTGCGCCGTGATGGAGAGCTGCAACCAGATCTGGCCTGACTGCATCGCAGAGTGCCAGCAGGGCGTCAGTCCCGAGTGCGTCGGCGAATACCACGCATTCCTCACCTGTCTGGCCTCCTTCATGTCACCGCCGAGTTGCGAGATGCCAGCCCAATGTGAGGGCCAGCTCGCCCTCTATGAGAGCTGTGGCGGTGGCCCTGACCCGTGCACCATTGGCCCCTGCTACGCAGGCAGCGATGGGTCATGTGGTTGTGAGGTCGTTTGCCCAGAGGCGGTCTACGCGACCGACTGCGTGCCGAGCGGCGGGGCATCGCTCAGCTGCACCTGCTCGGTCGACCTCAACCCAGTCGGGACCTGCAGCAGCCAGATGAGCATGCAGGCTTGTGATGTCTACGAAGGTTGCTGCGCGCCGATCTTCTTCGGATACGAGTAGTCTGTCTGGCGAGCGGAGCAGCTGCCGGCTATTGGCTGCAGGCCTTTCGGCAGGCCTCGGCGGCCGCCTGGCATTTGCTGAGATCGGGCAGCGCAAAGGGGCCGCCGTCCTTGCCTGCCGACATGCTGCACTGGCCCAACAGGGACGTACACTTCTGCAGGCATGCCTGGCTGCCCGGCTTGGTGGTGGTGCCGGCGTCGGGCTTGGCTGCGGTGCCGGCGTCGGGCGTGATCTTTGGGGGCGCGGTTGGCGAGGTCGGTGGTGGCGTGGGCGTGTCCGGCGATCCTGGGTCGCCAGTCGTCGCGCCCTCGGCCGGTGAGGGATCGTCGCTGTCCTTGGCCGACTCGTCTTTCGCAGAGTCTTTGGACTGGTCGGAAACGTCTTCCTCTGTTTCCTCGTCGCTGTCCTCGTCCTTTTTGTCACAGCCAATGGCGCAGACCGAAAGCCCGATCACGATGGCGAGTGCTGCACCACCTGGAACCTGCCTGTAACAACCCATCGTTTCCGTTCCTCCTTGGACCCTAGGGGCGCTCATGGTGCGCCAAGCGCGGGGAAAGAGCCAGCACAAGCGCAGCGTCGGTTTGCTCGTCCAACCCGGTATTTCGTTAGGACCCCGCGGGAACCCTGGGCCGATGATTGCATTGGGGTGGCAGCTGCTCAATATTGCCGCCATGGTCGCTCGTGTTGTCGTCTACCTGACTGACTGGTGTCCCTACTGCCATTCTGCCCGGCGGCTCTTGAACGGCAAAGGCGTGGCTTTCGAGGAAATATGCGTCGAGGCACGGACCGATCTGAGGGCCTGGCTGCTCGAGGCATCGGGTCAGCGCACGGTCCCCCAGATCTTCATCAATTCCCGTTCCGTTGGCGGGTTCAGCGAATTGGCTGCCCTCGACCGGGCAGGGGAGCTCGATGGGCTGCTGGTCGAGTCCGCCTCAGGGGCCGAGTCACCCCTGCCATCCTGACGGGCAACCTGGCGACCGTCGGTGTTCTCTCACTAGCCACCAACTCCCGGTCCGAGCAGCTCGGCCCCGGTTTGTGTCGCCGCTCGTGACCTTGACGAGACCCCGAGCGCGTCCGATGGTCAGCTCATGTACGCGCTCTTGACCGACCCTCAGAGCCTGATGAGTCTGCTGGCGCTGGCCGCGCTGGAGATCGTGCTCGGCATCGACAACCTGGTATTCATCGCGCTGATGGTCCAGCGTTTGCCCGAACAGTCGCGCAAGCTGGCCTACCGGCTCGGCCTGGGTGGCGCGCTGGTCACGCGCCTCGGGTTGCTCTTCACCTTGAGCTGGCTCCTGGGGCTCACCAAGCCCTTGTTCACCGTGATGGAGAACGAGATTTCGGGGCGCGACCTGATCCTGGGGCTCGGCGGCGCTTTCCTCATGTACAAGAGCGCCACCGAGATGTTCGACAAGGTCGAGCACCGCTCGTCCCATCACGAGTCCCGTCCCGGTGGACGGTCGGCCATGGTCGGGGTGGTGGCGCAAATCATGCTCATCGACATCATCTTCTCCCTCGACTCGGTGATCACGGCGGTAGGGATCGCTCAACACCTCTGGGTGATGGTTGTCGCCATGGTCTCCGCCGTGCTGGTCATGATGGTCTTCGCCAAGTCGGTCGGTGACTTCATCGTGCGGCACCCATCGATGCAGATCCTGGCCCTCTCCTTCTTGATGCTCATCGGTGTGCTGCTGGTCGCCGAGAGCTTCGACCAGCACATCAGCAAGGGCTACGTCTACTTCGCCATGAGCTTTTCGCTCATGGTCGAGCTGTTCAACTTGCGACTGCGGTCCAAGGGAGCGAGGCTCCGGGATGCTGCCACGGCTCGGGTGCTCGATGAGGTGGCAGACTGACGCCCCGAGGCGGGGCGCAACCCTAGCCCTAGAGGACCGATGACTACACGTCCGTTTCGAGTTCTGGGACTTCAGCAGATCGCCGTCGGCGGTCGTGACAAGGCGGAGCTGGCGCGCCTGTGGATCGAGCTGCTCGGCCTGGAGCGGACCGGCACCTACCGCAACGAGGGCGACAACGTCGATGAGGACATCGCTGCTTGTGGCAGCGGGCCCCTGAGGGTGGAGGTCGACCTGATGCAGCCCCTCGATCCCGAGGGCCGTCCGCGGGTTCACCAGCCGCCGCTCAATCACGTGGGCTTGTGGATTGACGATCTGCCGGCCGCCGTCAGCTGGCTGGGTGATCAAGGGGTGCGCTTCACCCCTGGAGGCATCCGCAAGGGTGCCGGCGGCTTCGACATCTGCTTCATCCACCCCAAAGGCAACGACGGGGCTCCGGTGGGCGGCGCTGGAGTGCTCATCGAGCTCGTGCAGGCCCCGCCGGACGTGATCGCTGCTTTCGGGCGGCTGATGAACGGCTGAGCCCGCCGCCGGAGTGGTCCGGCCCATCGGCAGCTGGCGCTGGGCCCCAGGGGCTGCCCTCAGCGTGCGGGTCTCAGGACGCTGCCCGTTCGCTCGCGATGCCGGCGAGCAGCAGTTGAGCGGCCAGGTGCACCTTCTCGGCCACCGCCGCCTGGCCGTTGAGGCCCGCCGACCACCCGACCAGCATGGCGAACCAGACCTGTTGCAGAAAGACCGCCACCGTGATCTCGTCGTCGGTTGGCATCTCTCCTTCGTCGGCTGGTCGGCCGCGCAGCGCGGCGAGCACCATGCGAGAGACCCCGATCTGGTGAGCCACCACGTGGCCAGCCACCTCCTTGCCCGCCGTCATCGCCCGCAACATTGCCCGTGCATAGCTGGGCTTGCGGAGCAGCGCTCGGGTGAGGGTTTGAAACAGGGAGCCGACCCGGTCGGCAGGTGATGCGCCCTTGACCGGCTTTCTCGCCAGCCGCAGCTCGAGGGCATCGGTTTCCCGCTGGAGGGCGGCGGAGAGCAGGTCTTCCTTGCCCCGAAAGCTCTTGTACAAGGTGCCTAACGCGACCCCGGCTTGCTCGGCGACGTCCCGCTGGCGCACATTCTCGAAGCCTCCCTCCTCGGCGAGTCGAATCGCCACGTCGAGGATGCGATCCCGGCGAGCGTCGGGATCATGTTGCTTCTTGGTTTTTTTTCCGCCTGGTCGAGTCCTCTTGGATGCCATTTGAGACTGCCGAGAAGAACATGTTTCACCGCCGATTCCTAGGGGAACCAAACGACGTTGGGACACTGGGGATCAACACGGCTGGGCTCCAAGGGCGTCGCAGAAGTCGACTGCCGGTGGAGCATGAGGCATCCGGCGCAGCCATCCATCCCGCTGGAGCTGCTCAGTCGATGGTGCCACCACCTGGCGATCAGCTGGTACCATGGCCACACGATGAGCTCGAAACCACGCTGCCCCGTAGGGCGCCCACCGTTGCTTGCTGACTGCCTGGTCGTCGTGGCGCTGGCCTGGCTCCTGATCGCGCCAGCCGTCCAGGCTGACGTGGTGGGACCGCCACCTGACTACTGTCCAAGCGGCACCGAGGGGACCTCGTCCCATTGCGGTTCCTACTGTGGGCCCCAGCTCTGTGCCGACAGCAGCGAATGCACCGGCAGCGAGATCTGCCAGCCCTTGCCCCTGTGCCTTGCACAGACCGAGTGCAGCTCTCACTGGGACCCTGACGCCGCACCCACCGTCATCGACACGGCCAACAGTTCTTGCGCCGGCGGTACGGCCTGTGCCAGCGGAACCTGCGAAACGGTCAACGTCTGCGCCACCGACCAGAGCGGTGAGGCTATCGAGGTCGATCAGGGCTGCGGCTGCACGCTCATCGGGGGGCACGACAACCCCAGGGGATGGTGGCCCCTGCCGGCCGTGACGCTCCTCGGGCTGATGGTCTGGCGGCGCCGTTCATCCTGACGCGGCTGCCTGAACCCCGCGGCAGCGGCGAAAAGATGGCCACCAGCCGCAGGAGCGCTGAGTCTCAGAGCCACCTTCCAGACTTGAACTGGAGACCTGCTGTTTACGAAACAGCTGCTCTACCAACTGAGCTAAGGTGGCGTTGCCCTATTGTTTGGCGATGGTGCCTCGAGTCAGGCAGTGGAAGCGGTTTTTAGTCTCTTGGGAGACCAGGGGGCAAGCCTATCCTGGCTGACCGATGAAATCGGCGATGGCGCGGGCGCAAGCCAGGGGCTCGGTCCAGTGCATCATGTGGCCCGCTTCGTTCAGCTCGATGCGCTGCGCAGGTGCGGGCAGGGTGTCGAGTCGGTCCTGTTCATCTGGGGGATGCCAGCCGGTTGGGCCACCGCCGATGAAGAGCACCGGACAGCTGATTTCAGCGAGGAATGCGTTCAGCTCGGCCGCCTTGAAGGCTGAGGGGGATGTGCTGCGGTGCAGGGGGTCGAAGGTCCAGGCCAGCGCGCCGTCGCTTTCCGTGCGGCTGAGCAGGCGAGCCCGGGTCGCCAAGATGGCTTCGTCGATTCGCGGATGAAACAGGGCGAGCCGGGTGAGGGCATCATCCAAAGAGCCCAGCGGCTGGGGTGAGCGAGTCTTCAGCACGTCAGTGAGCCAGCGCCGCATGCGAATGACGGCGACCTTCGAGCCCATGTCGGGGGGGCCGGTGCCCTCCATCAATACCAGCTTGGCGACTCGCTCAGGTCGGGCGCCGGCGTAGAGCGTGGCGACGGTGCCTCCCATCGAGTGACCGACGACGACCAGCTCATCGCTGGGGATCTGTTCGACCAAGGCGGCGATGTCGGCGACGTAGTCGGGGAAGTGATAATAGCCACCTCCGCTGACCCGATCACTTCCTCCGAAGCCGCGAAAATCAGGTGCATAGAGGGCATGACCGCAGGGGGCGAGACCCGCTGCAAGCAGGTCCCAAGTGCAGCCCGAGTCCATGAAGCCATGGAGAAGCAAGACGGTGGTTCCCGATGGCTCGACGCTCTCGTCGGCGAAACGGTGAACTGCGAGCTCGAGACCGTTCCCTTTGAGACGTTCGGTCCAGTTCTGCACGATGGTCTGTTCCGGTTCAGTCCTGGCGTAGCGGCCAGGTGTTCTGGGCCAGCTCGTCGGAGAGCTTCTGCCAGTCCCGTCGGAGCGAGGTCACCGACGACCGGTCGCTCGGATTGTTGCGCAGGCATTGGTAGAGGAACATGGCCAAGGGCTGCAGGGCAGGAACCTGGGCCAGCCGGTCCACCCCTGGAGGCAGGCCATCATGGCTGATGTGGGACGAGATGATGGCCACGTCGCTGTTGCCGTCGAAGAGCGTGCGAGCCGTCATGACCTCATAGACGAAGCATCCGAGGGAGTAGACATCGGCAGCGGTTGCCTGGCCCTGGGGCACGTCGCCCGGCGCTGCCTCCCAGACTTCTGGCGCCCCGTAGAGCAGCGTGGCGCAGCCTGGGCGGAGGTGGCGGCCGGACAGGCCGAAGTCGACGAGCACCGAATCTCCCGTCTTTCGGCGCATGATGACGTTCGAGGGCTTCACGTCGAGGTGGGCGATACCCCGCTCGTGCATGGCCTCGAGGCCCGCCGCCACGCCATCGACCACGTGCAGAGCCAGCGCCATGTCGAAGCTCTGAGAGTAGATGACCCGCTCGCAACTGACGCCCTCGATGAGCTCCATCACCAGGATCGGCTTGGGCTTGGCCCCGGCGTCGAAGGTTACGAAGTTGGCAATGTTGGAGTGCTCAGGGATGGCCAGGAGCGCGCCGGCCTCCTCACGAAACAGCTTGAGGAACTCGGACTCGGACATGGTGCGCGCTGCGGTGGCGTTGTATTCGGGCACCTTGAGGGCGAACTGATCGGCGTCGTCATCGTGACGCTCCTCTGCGCGGGTGACGACGAAGACCGTGCCGACGTTGCCGTGGCTCAATTGCTTGAGCACGTAGAAACCGCCCAGAATGCGCCTCGGGGGTAGCCAATCAGGCACGGTGGCGGGTTGAGGGGCCAGCGCGGATGGCGGGATGGACGGGCGATCGAGTTGTAGCGCCGCGAGCCGGGGGAGCGTCTGGGTGATCAATTTGGCGATCGGCTCGGGTAGCGCCGTGTCGGCGGCGCGGGCCGTTGCGGTCACCGCCTCCAACAGGTCGGACTGAGACTCGGTATTGACGGCGTTCTCGACGGCGTGGGCGAGCGCCCTGGACGGTGGTAGTGCCGCCTGGGGGCCTGTGATCTGGTCGTTGCAGCGGCGCTGAGCACCCACGATCAGTTGCTCGAGTTGGCCAATGGCATCTTCGATGACCCCTAGGGGCGTCACGCCTCCAGCTGAGCCGTGTTGAGGCACCAGTGCTCGCAGCGAGCCGGCGCTCATGACGGCTTCCAGAGCGTGGAGCAGCGACCAGGCCGTCGTTCGAAACGCCTCGCTGCGCATGGTGGCTTCGCTGGGAAAGTCATCGAGAAAGCGAGCGAAAGCCTCGATGCCGTTGCGCGCCTTTTGTGCATTGTCGCCCGAGCTTTCGGAGTGCACGAAGGTTAGATAGCGGGCCAGCAGTTGCTCCACGTCAGGGTGCATGCTTGCCTCTGCCACGATGCCGATATGCGCCGGATCGCTGAAGCTGGAGGCGGTATAGAGAAAGATGTCGAGAGGTTCTGCCGCGGCGTCACGGACCAATGCGTCGAAAGCCCTGGCGACGGTAGCGATGATCGCGCGGGTGAGCCGGCTCTTGGGTCGCTCGTGGACCCAGGCGCCCCAAACCCGGGCGGCCAAGACCCAACGACCACGGACCCGCATGCGCCGTTCGTGATCATCACCGAAGTCGGTGCTGCCCGCGTCGATGAGGTGCAACAGCGCGCGCAATTGGCGCTGGTGCAAGGTCGCCTGCGCCTTGACCTCCTCAGGCGTAGCCGAGCGGCGCCGGGCGTCGAGCAGCCAACGAGCCACTCGGGAATCAAGATCGTCGATGGCATCAACGCCTGTTTCGGTCGAGCCTGGTGGGCGTCCCAGTAACAGGAGGTTGTTGAGGAGCCGCGACTCGAGCAGCGAGGTGTCGATCTCTCGCAGCAGCTTCATCGCCCCGCGCCTCGCTTCGCCGGCACCAGCCTCGGCGTCGTAGCCCACATCCAGCCCCTCGAGCTCGCCGACTTGCTGAGACGCGATGGCGAGCGCCTCACGGGCGAGCCCATAGGCATCTTGGGTGCTGCGGTCGCCGAACGCCTCGAGCCCAGCGCGCACCGCTCGGGACAGCTCGCGAGTTTCGCCACCGCTCTCGAGGTCCTCGAGAATGCTGCGAGCCAGTGCGCTCAACCCGTCATCCAGCTCTGGCCGCACCAGGCTGTTGCGGAGGGCTTCGGCGCAGAGCTTGGCGGCCTGGCCCCCGAAGCCCTCCACGTCAGTACGGAGCTCGACCAAGCTGTCAGCGATGGAAATGGGAGAGGTCGAGGCGATGGCCTCGACGAGCTCTTCAGCCGCCTCTGGCTCGACCTCGGCCACCGGCGTGAGCCCCCAGGTCAGGGCCTGTGCGATGCCCGGATCGCGGCGCAATAGGGGGCCCTCGAGCAAGGCTAGGGCGTCCCGCAGACCGCTCTCGCGATCGACGGCAATGCGAGCGGCCAGCGAGGTGGCCCCCCGCCGCCATTCGGTAGGTGACAGCGTGGGCTGCAGCATCGCCTGGATCTGTTCGACGAACTGAGGAATGACGCCGCATAGCAGACCACGGGCCACGGCCACCTGGCGCCAAACCAGCGTTTCCCGATCGGCCAGCAGGGTCCGCCAGGCCGGTCCGATGGTACTGAAACCGTCAGGGCGGGGCGGTTCGGCGAACTGCTGAGGGTCAATCACGACCTGAAAGATGCGCAGTGGGTGGCTGTCACCGCCGGTGGCTCGCCGAGCAGCCTCGCGAGCGGCTCGTTCGAGCAGCCGGCCAGCCAGGCGTCGCTCCGGTAGCGAGCCGGTGGCCGCCGTATTGACCCATTTTGCGGCCAACTCTCGTCGGGTGATGATGGCCAGCGCGAGCCGATCGACGGCAGAATCGGCATCGCCGCGCAGACACATCGCCAGGGCGACTCGGGCGCGGATCCCGGCACCTTCGAGAGGACGGGTCGAGCCCAGGGCCATGCTTGCCGCGAGACAGGCGAAGGTCTCAGCGTTCCCCTTATATAAGTAGGTGAGCACCTTGCGGCCAATGATGCGCCGCTCCGACCCGAGGGGCAGTGCGCTGGCTATTTGATAGAGAGCGACCGCGCCTGCAGCCGGGGCGATGAAGTCCAGGTCCTCGAGCAACCCATCGGCCGCAACCGATTGGATGCTTCGCCGCAGCGCCTTGGGATCCACGCCTGCCAGAGCCATGGGACCACCCGCGGATTCTGCCAGGCCGAGCGCGGCGATCGTTTGACGGAACACGCCCCGCCTGACCTCCGGATCTTCGATCCGCGGCAGCTCCAGCAACCGGCTCAGAAAATGTTCACGAGTCGCCATGGGCCCTGTGACTGTGCGCGAAGGATAGCTTGGATGTCTGCGAGACGAAAAGCTTTCACGTGGGTGGTGTGTCGCAGCAACCAGCGTGCTTGGCCCGCGGTGGAGGCTGGGCTAGACGAAGCCTGAGCCTGCGACAGTCCCGCCGTTTTCACAGGCTGATCATCTAGTGACCCTAGGTGCGAGGGGCCGGCACGAGGCGGAGGATGGAGTCGATGAGTCCAAGCGAGACGGCCACGGCAATGGGGCGAGCAAGGGTGCCCCTCAGCTGGACGCTGGCAGTGCTTGTCTGCACGGCGTCCTGTCGCGACCAGCCTGACGGTGCGGCGGAAGGGAGCGCGGTCAGTGCGACTGGGCCGTCCAGCGCGCCTGGCCAGGTCGCGAAGGCCCCGCTTCTGACAGAGCTACCCCCAGGGGATCGGGCGCTTGACCCCCGCCTGGCTGACGGGCTCGTCGCCGCTGGCCAGGCGCGGGTGGAGCCTATCAGCGTTGGGCGAGAGCCTCGCCGTCTGTTGCGTTATGGGACCGATCGGCCTGCGGCGGGCCGACTCGTGGTGACCATCGATATCGCCATGACTGTCGGCCCTTTGGGGGAGGCTGCCGTTGAGCCTGCCGTACCTCCGCTGCGAGTGGTGCTCGACGCGGAGGTCAAGCCCGCCGTCCAGATCGGGACACCGGCGACCGTGGGGCTTGTCATGGCCGAGGTCGCCCTCGAACCGCGAAACGAGGGCGAGCGGGCAGTGGCGGTGGCGATGAAACCGCTGATCGTCGGCTTGCGCGGCTTGCGTTGCAGCTTTCCGCTGGCCCCGCGAGGGTTGCGAAGACCGCCACTGATGCCGACCGTCAGGACCGCACCCGAGGTGCTCCAGCTCTGGACGACCGTGGCTGAGTCGGTGGGCGACCTGGTGGTGCCCTATCCCGCCGACGAGGTGGGTCTGGGCGCCCAATGGCGAGCTTTCGACCGCGTTCGTCGGGCTGGCATCGAGATGCTCAGGCGCACCACCTATCGGATCGTGGCCCTCGACGCTCGCTCGGTCACCATCGAAGCGGATGGACGGGAGCTGGCGATCGCTTCGGCTGGACGGGGCGACCCGGCCTTGCCGGCGGATCGAACGGTCGAGGTGGTGCGCGGCTCGGCCCATGGCACTCGGGCCGTCCTGCGGCCGCTTGGTGAATTCCTGCCTGCCAGGACCGAGAGCAAGCTGATGAGCCAGGTCACGATGGACACCAGCCCGCTGCCCGAGGTCGAGCCTGGCGCAGTGGCCATGCGCTCGTCGGTGCGACTCACCCAGACGGTCCGGGTCGTCCGGCCCGGCGGTTGATGCGCTCTGGCTGGTGGGCCAGCACGCTAGGCGGTCGGCAACCTACGGTACACCGGCGAGCACTCCGGGTAGAGAGGCCGCAGACCGTCTCTGGCGACTTCCTTGGCGCTGCTCGCCGGGCGGCTCAGATCCCAGTCGACGTAGAGCTTGTCCCCATCGTGGCAGCCGAAGCTCGTCGAGATACACAACAGCGGCTCTCGATCGATGGCGTAGCCACCGCGCACCACATCATGACCAAACAGGGCGGCACGCAGGCGGGAGTCGATGGCGTTCAGGAACGTTCGAGCCCTTACGGTCGAGGCGGTGCGGGCCCAGAGCAACTCGGCGAGCAGCTCGTCGACGACGCCTTCGGGGCCGCCAGCTGGCGCCAGCTCGATGGCCTCCAGGTCAGCGGCCGATTGGATCAGGGCGTTGGGCGCTCCGTGGAGCATCAGCAGGCCGGCCTTGCGTGCCACCGCCAGCAGCGGCCAGGAGGCAATCCACTGGCGAGCCCAGGCGGTTCGTTCGGCACCTAGCAGCTGTTCGAGGCGCTGCGCCTCGTTGCCGAAGAACTTGCTGACCACCGGCCCGCCTACGTGGGCGTGCTCGTGGTTGCCTATCAGATAGTGCACTCGACCTGGGTAGTGCTCCGCGAGCTGCTGGGCTCGATCGAGGACTCGGGCCGAGTCAGCTTGGAAGTAGCTGCCCAGATAGTCGGGCCAATGCTGCTCAGGGATTTCCGGCCCGTGGACCAGATCGCCGGTGACCACCAGAACGGTGTCCGTAGATTCAGCTGCGGCCTCTTCGAATACTCTGGCCACCCGTTCGAAGTCGGTCAGGTTGCCCTGCACATCCGTGGCGACGATCAGCCGACCCTTGTCGGGTAGCTCGACGAGCCGTGACACGCTCGGACAATAGCGCATTGCTGTCCCCGAGCGCGGCACTTCCATGCAAGACTGTCTAAGTCATGAGCGATGCAGTGCGCCAGCGTTTCGACGCCATGGTCGATGCAGGGGACTCAGAACGAGTGCAAGACCTGCATTTCGTGGCGATCTTCACTCCTGAGTCAGGCCTCCGTTATGGGCTCGTCGATGACCTCAGCTGGGCGGTGGTTGATGGCGACCAGCTGACGGTGTTTCAAAAGGGCAGCGAGCTCGCCTTCGTCGAAGTGCTGGAGCATCGGCGGTCCGAGTTCGACGAGTGGCTCGAGCAAGGTGCGGCCGCCAGCGGCTTTCCGGTCGATGAGGTGCTCTTCTCCTTTCCGACCACGGAGCTTCTGCGGGTCATCTTCGAGGGGTCGTCTCAGCACTTCTGCCGGTTGGCCTTGATGTGGCTGCAGCCCAGCGAGCTGCGATCACTCCGTAGCGTGCTCCTCGAGGTGGCGGAAAGTACTGCGTGGCCGGCTGCGTTGCGTGAATTGGCGGCTCGGCTGGTGGTTCGCGAGTAGTCGGTCCGGGACTTTGAGGTCACCCAGCGGCAGCGAGCAGCGCCCGGCGCCTGGGCGATGTATGCTGGCCCCTCGATTCATGCGTTGGTCCGTCTTGTTATGGGTGATGGTGGCTGCCGGCTCGAGCGGTTGTGGCGAAGAGCGCCTGGCTGACGGCGTCGCGGACCCGGACAATCTTCCCCCGACGGCGGCGAGTGTCAGCGGTCCCAGTCCCGCCGGTGTGGTTCTGCCGCCGCGGCGGCCTTTCGACAGCAACCCCCTCGGCCTCCCGGGCCGGCCGCCGGAGGTCGAGGAGGGGCAGCGAGTCTTCGCCGTGCCGCAGCGGATGTTGGCGCAGGCGCGGCAGGGGTCGTCCCTCGTGCTACGGGCGGCGACGGTCCGGGGGAGGGAAGGCAATGACCTGGTGGTGCGCGTCGGCACCGGCATCCCCTATCCGGTGCATCCCGCCTATGTGGTCGTGCCTCGGCCGGGCAGGATGGGTCGCGGTACGCCGGTGTTCGCCGCCTATCGAGGGGTGTTGAGGCACGGCGTGGTGAAGAACCTCAGCCTCGATCGGGTGGTCGTCCGGTATACCGATTTGGGCTTCAAGCTCGGTGACCAGAAGTTGGTGCGCCAGCGGATTGGCGTGCTCCAACCTGGCAGGCTGATGGCCGGCGGTCAGGCGGTGGCTCGCCAGGGCGGACAGCTGCACCACGTGCAGCTCGTCTCGGTGGGGGTCCACTCGGACGGCAAGAAGCGCTGGCTGGTCATTGGCCATGGCGGCGCGGCGCAACTGGTTGAGGAAACCGCTCTGATCGCCCTGCCACCCCGACGCTTCAAGGCGAAGCTCGGCACCACGGTGCTCGCTGCGTGGCGGGGCGGCATGGTGCCGGCGGAGCTGTTGGCCCTAGATCGTCCGGGCCTGTTCACCGTCAAGCGGCAGCGGACGTCAAGGCGATTGCTGGTAGGCCCTGGCATGATCATGGAGGCCGGCACAGCGAAGCGGCGCTGAGTGGCCACCCTGGCCGTTGCGGGGCTCCCGCTGACCGTGGAGGCCTCGCTTGAGCCGCGAGCAAATGCGGACTAGCTCACCAGAGTGATGAGGCTGAAGGAGACGCTGGCCTGGGCGAGGAGCCAGTGGGGGATCTTCCAGCGCGACGACATGTCGGCCCAGGAAGTTCTGCGCTGGTTTCTCTATTGGGTTCCCTTTGGTGCCCGAACCGCTGGTTTCGGGACCCTGTCCCTGGCCCTGGGGCCGCTGACCCGGGATCATCGGGCGAGCACCTGGGCCATGAAGCGTTGGTCCCAGGTCTCGCTCGACAAACTCGGGATCCGCACGACGGTCAGCGGTACCGATGGGGTTCCGACAGGGGGCCACATGTATGCGTCCAATCATCAGAGTTTGCTCGACATCTTGGTGCTCGGGGCGTGTCTACCTGGGGACATCAAGTGGGCGGCCAAACGGTCGATCTTGCGGGTGCCCTTCCTCGGCTGGCACCTGGCGCTCAGTGGTCACGTGCCGGTGGACCGGCAGGCCGGGAAGATGGCGGCTGTCGAGGTCATCAGGCGGCTCGAGGCGGTGATGCGCGCTGGAAAGCCGTTGCTCATCTTTCCAGAGGGCACCCGCAGCGAGGACGGCCAAGTGAAAGACTTCAAGGACGGAGGCTTTTACGCGGCGGTGCGGGCGGGCAAGCCGGTCGTTCCGGTCGTGGTGGACGGTACCTATCAAATCATGGGCAAACATGCGCTCGACATTGGGGAAATGGCGGCCCGTAACAGCGCCATTCAGCGCCACGTGCATATCGTCATCGGTGCTCCCCTTCACGCTCAGCCTGATGGTTCGGACCGGGAGCGGGTGGGCGAATTGCGGGACCGATGTCGACAGACCATCATCGCCATGCTGGCTTCGGTGCGGGCCCGGGGAGGCGGCGAGGCTGGCGCCTAGGGCTGGGCCCTGGCCAATCCAGACTTGCGGCCGCCGGGTCTCCTGGGCATCGTGATCTCCATATGCGGAAGCCCAATCCAAAGCTCCTCCTGACCTCTGCAGCGAGCTACCTGAAAGCCCACCCTGAGGAAATCGTTCGCGCCGTCAAAGGGGCACTCGGCCTGCGCATCGGCGTTCCGCTCGACGCGCTCCGTTACTTGGCCGAGCAGTTTGGACAAGGCAAGAAGGCGCCCAAGGACATAGTGTTCGAGGCAGCGCCGCCGGGTCTGCGGGTCGCGGCGACCGTCGGAGCGATGGGGACCACCATGCGCGCCAAGCTCACGGTCTTCGTCGAGGAACTCGATGTGGGGGCCAGTCATGCACGGGTCACGACTCGCATTGCAGACATGGCGCTCGAGGTCCTGGACGGAGACGACACGCCCCTGGCCGGGTTGATTAAGTCTGGGGCCCTCGACCTGTCCAAGCCGGGCAATTTGGTGGCCTATATGCCCAAGCGCCCGGACGTCTTGGTCGAAGCGGAGGATGACCGGATCGTCTTTGACATCCTCAAGGCGCCGAAGCTGGCCCAGAACCGCCGGCTGCGGCAGGTGCTTGGCGTCTTGGCGCCGGTGCTGTCGGTCGCGGCCATTCGCACGCGGGATGATCACCTGGACGTCCACCTCAAAGCGCGGCCGGGAGGCATCGGTGACGCTGTTGCTGCCGCTCGGTCGGCGGCTTGATGCCGGTTTTGCACGAGCCTTGTTAAGCTAAGGTGGCATGCCTCCATCCGAGCCCACCCAGCTGGAGCTGAAGCTCGATGTGCTCGCCGAGATAGCGGTGGGCGCCACCGCCCGGGTGGAACTGTGTCGAGTGCTCGAAGGGGCGCGGAAGGACCAGTTCGTGGCGGTCAAGCGGCTCCACTCTCACATCGCCGAAGACCCGGCCTTCGTGGACATGTTCCGCGACGAAGTGTGGATGAGCGCGGCGCTGAAGCACGGCCATGTGGTCGAGGTGGTCGGCTGGGGTGAGGGTCCAGAAGGGCCGTGGTTGGCCGTCGAGCTGGTCCGTGGCGTGTCGCTGCAACGACTGATGAAGACGGTCTTCGAGACCGGCGAGAAGTTCACCGAACGGTTGGTGGTCTACATCGGGCGCTGCATCTGTGACGGCTTAGCCGAGGCGCACAATCTCCGGTCTGCCGAAGGGGGAATGCTCAACCTGGTCCACCGCGACCTGACGCCTGGCAACATCCTCCTCGGCTTTGGCGGGGAGGTGAAGATCACCGATTTCGGCCTTGCCAAGGCCAAGCAGCGGCTCACTAAGACGCTCACCGGACTTCTCAAGGGCCAACCGCAGTACATGTCCCCAGAGCAGGTCCAAGGGGGAACTCTCGATGGGCGCTCGGACTTGTTTGCGCTGGGGGTCGTCCTGTTCGAGCTGTTCTCGGGCCGCCGGCCGTGGAAAGCCAGCACCGATCTCGATGCCATGCGTGCCATTACCGACGACGAGCCGGAGAGCCTTCTCGGACTGCGGCCCAACATCGACAAGGCCCTGGTGCAGATCGTCACCAGCTGTCTGGAGAAGAAGCCGGCGGATCGGTGCGAGAGCGCTGCCAGCCTGAGGGATCGGTTGGCCCAGTGGCTGACGGCCCACGGCTACAAAGACGATAACCAGTCCGTGCTGGCTCGTTTCGTTCGACGCAACGCCATGCGCCAGATGCGGTGGTTCGAACGAGCGGTGGAGGGCGAGTTCGCCAAGCAGTTGGCGACCGACCGCCAGCTGCCTTTGCTGGGCAACAAGCGCTCGGTGCCGGCGCCGTCGTCCTTCCCGCCACCGGCAAACAAAGCGCTCACGGCGGTGACGAGCCCGACTCGCAAAGGCACGATGGCGACCAACCAGACGGTCGCCGACGCACCCAACTCGCGCAAGCGTGCGCCCCGAGCGGGCGCGGCGGGCAAGGGCAAGCCAGCGGGGGCCAAATTGGGAGGCGCTGCCGGCAAGCCGGCCACCCTGGCGGCGGGGAAGAATGCAGGCGACAAGGCGAAGGCCGAGCGCCAGATCGACTGGGGCGATGACGGACCGACGCTCATTCAGAAATCGGAAGAAGCGCGTCAGGCCCTGGAGGAGGCCGATCGCCAGGCCGCGGCGGGCGAGTCGAGCCTTGATGCCACCACCCGTCGGCAGCGCGCTCACAAGGGGCCGGTCCCGGGGCGAGCCCAAGCCGCTGCTTCACCGGCGAGCCAAGCACCCGCTGCAGCGGGGGCCGCACCAGCGCAGCGTAAGCCCGGTCTTGGAGCGCCGGACGGTATTGCGGACGAGGAACCCACCACCCAGGACGAGTCCCTGACCCTCGCCAAGGGCGCTCAAGCGGTGAACGCCGCTGTTGCAGCCAAGCGCCATGCCGCCGATTCGCCCATCGATGCTTTCCCAGCGCCAGGGATAGTGGCCCCCCACGACCCGCACGTTCCACCCTTGCCGGCAGACGGAAGTGGGGCGGTCCCGGCTGCTGCGGCGCCAGCCGCGCCTGTCCCTGACCCCGATGGGACGGAGACCGCGATCGCCATCAAGCCTGATGCCCTGCTGGCTGATCCCACCACTGACGGTGACGCGCCAACCGTGGAGGCGGCGGTGCCAGCGCGTCCAGGTGAACAGACCAATCTGGGACCGGTGCAGGATCAGAAGCTGGCGCCCCTGCCGGCACCGCGCTTCCCGTCCTTACCGTCAATGGAGGGGCGCTCGGGCGACGTCGGCTCCGAGGCGCGACGCTTGGGCGAGGAAGCCAAGCATGCCGCCGAGACCGCCGGGCGGGCTGCGGCGCTGGCCGAAGCGGCGGCGCGGGCTGCTGCGCTGGCTGGCGAGGCGTCCCTGCTTGCCGCGGTGGGTGACCAGCATGGTGCGACCCAACGGTTGCTCGAGGCGCAGCTCGTGGACGAGGCGCTCAAGCGGGGAGAGATCCCAGCCAAGGGGTCGATCCAACTAGGGGGCCCGGACCTCGGCGAAAGCGACAAGAATTGGCTCGTCCGGGCGACGACGGTGCTTGGCTCGCGGGAGGGCGTTACGCTCATCGTCATCGTGACCATCGGCCTGATGCTGGTGGTGTTGTTCCTGTCACTACTGTGGTGAGCCCGACGGTGCTGGGCTCTCAGGGGTGGTCGCTCAGCGCCTGACGGTAGGGGCCTGAGGCGCTGGCCGGCCAATTGGAGTAACGACCTGAACCGCCCCCGTGCTAGAGGCGGCGACGTGGCACCTGCTTCAAATCCCCGTGTGCGTTTCGCGCCGTCGCCGACCGGTTATCTACACATCGGCGGCGTGCGTACCGCGCTGTTTAACTGGCTGTGGGCCCGCAAAACTGGCGGCCGCTTCATTTTGCGCATCGAGGATACCGACCGCGCGCGCAGCACCGAGGAGAACGAGCAAGTCATCTTGCGCGACCTGCGTTGGCTGGGCCTCGACTGGGACGAAGGGCCTGAGATCGGCGGTGACACGGGTCCCTACCGACAGCTCGAGCGGCTCGAAATCTATCGAGAGTTCGCTGACAAGTTGGTCGCTGCCGGTGCGGCCTATCGCTGCTACGCCACCAAGGAGCAGCTGGACGAGGCCCGCACCGAGCTGAAGGCAGCGGACCCGAAGGCACAGTTTCGGTACCCAGGATGGTGGCGGGATCGCACCGACTGGCCCGCGGACCAGCCCTATGTCTACCGACTCAAGGTCTCCCAAACCGGTCACACCAGCTACCGTGACCTCGTGTTTGGTGACCAGTCCGTTCCCAACAGCGCCCAACAGGACGTGGTCTTGATGCGGTCCGATGGCGTACCGCTGTACAACCTCGGTTGCGTCGTGGACGACATCACGATGGGGATCACGCTGGTCGCTCGGGGGCGGGACCACATGATCAACACGCCAATCCAGATCATGATCTATCAAGCCCTGGGGCTCGAGCCGCCCCAATTTGCCCATCTGCCCATGATGCTCGGGAAGGGGGGCGCGAAGCTCTCCAAGCGACACGGTGCGGTGGCGGTGAGCGAATACCGAGACCAGGGCGTGGTCCCTGAAGGGCTGCTCAACTACCTGGCTCGCTTCGGCTGGTCTCATGGAGACGAGGAGGTGTTCGCCCTCGACCAGCTCGTCGATGCCTTCGACTGGACTCGGTGCAACCGGAGCGACGGCCGCTTCGACCCGACCAAGTTGACCGCCATCGCCTTCGAGCATCTCAAGCGCCCAGAGCTGTGCTCCGATGACGACTATGTGACCCGTCTGAAGCCATGGCTCGAGGACCTCTATGGCGCTATCGACGAGGCCAAGCTCAGGACCGTGCTGCCTCACATCCGGCCGCGGGCCAAGACGCTGCGCGAGGCAGCCGAGACCGTTGACTATCTGTTTGGCGCCGAGCTGCATTACGACGAGAAGGCCAAGAAGAAGTTCTTGATGTCCGAGCGAGGCAAGGTTCTGAGCCCGCTGCACGACTTGATCAAAAAGGTCGAGCCCTTCGAGGCCGAGGTTCTAGAGGAGGCCGTCAAGCGCTGGGCGGAGGACGAGGAGCTCAAGCTGGGGGCAGTGGCCCAACCGGCGCGAGTGGCCTTGACGGGGCGCACGGCGTCTCCGGGGCTGATCGACGTCATGGTGTTGCTCTGCCGGGACACGACTCTCCAGCGGCTGGCGGCAGCGGTTAGGCTCGCGGAACCGGCATGACCAGCGATCTGTTGGCCCACTGGCTCGGCTCGGACAGTTCCCTGCTGCTGATGTGGGCGGGCCCCAGGTCGAACCTCGGATTGCCCTGGATCGGCGGCTTATGGGGTGCGCTGGCAAAGTCGCTGCTCCCGGTCTTGGCCTTTGCGGCGGTGGCTCCCTTGCTCTGGTGGTTCTTCCGTTCCAGCTGGCGAGAGATCGACGGCGAGGCCACCGAGCACCGAGTGAAGCTCCGGGACGAGGGGAAGCAGGATTATCGCCCAGCCGTGATGTTTTCCATCGTGGCCTTGGTGCTCACCGCGCAGGAGTACTACGGCGGCAGCCGTTTCTACAGTCGCTACGTTCGGCCCTGGTTGCGCAGCCTGGAGGCAGGCCAGCACGACAGTCCTGGGGGCCTCGGCAGCTATGTGGACGTCCTGTTCTGGGGCGAGCTGTACAGCTATGGCTGGTGGGCTGTGACCCGCATCCTGGGCTACACGGTCATCCCCTTTCTGGCGTGGAAGCTGATCTTCCGGCGCGACAGCTTGATCGACCTGGGGCTGCGGACCCGTGGCCTGCTCAAACACGCCTGGATCTACGGCTTGTGTTTGGCCGTAGTGCTTCCGGTCGTGTTCATCGTCTCCCGGTCCGACGAGTTTGCCTCCTATTACCCGTTCTACAAGCAGTGCTCCCGGTCGTGGTTCGATCTGCTGGTGTGGGAGGCGATGTACATCGGTCAGTTCTTCGCCCTGGAGGTGTTCTTTCGGGGCTTCATGCTGGGGCCGCTGCGCAAGAGCCTGGGTAGCGGAGCGATCTTCGCCATGTGCGTGCCCTACGTGATGATCCATTATGGCAAGCCCTACCTGGAGGCATCCACGGCCTTTCTGGCTGGCGTGGCCCTCGGATCGCTGGCCATGAAGACCCGGAGCATCTACGCGGGTTTTCTGGTTCACTGCACCGTGGCCTTGGCGATGGACAGTCTGGCGATTCTGGCGGCTGGCGGGTTTCCGACCACCTTCTGGCCCCAGTGAGAGGCCCCAGCGGGCTCGAGGCGGAGCCGTCGAGCCGTCGTGCCTCAGCGGTCGTCTTCGCCGTCCGACGGCGTCAGCAGGCTCTGGAGGCGCTTCTGCACCCGCTCCTGAGCCGACCGGGGCAGTCGTTGTAGCTGCCGCCAAACTTTGAGCTCCCTACGGTCGCTCCGAGTCTTCGGCTGCTGGCTCGGCGCCTCGCGGTTGGGTAGGCG
>JAUVCD010001014.1 GCA_030590865.1 Myxococcales bacterium
AAGTCGGTGGTGCGCCCCCTCACGGGGCTCAAGGTCGCCATCCACTATGGGTGCCACCTGCTCAAGCCGAGCAAGATCATGCAGGTGGACAATCCGGACAACCCCCAGGTGCTCGAGCGGCTCGTCGAGGCCGTCGGAGCCACCCCGGTGCGACACGGCAACTGGTACCTCTGCTGTGGCAAGGCCTGCGAGAACGAAGACCTCACCATGGCGATGATGAACGACCTGCTCTCGACGGTGAACGAGGTCGAGGCCGATCTGCTGGGGATGATCTGCCCCACTTGCTTCAGCCAGTTCGACTTCGGGCAGCTCAAAGTCGGCAAGAAGTTCGGCAAGGACTTCAAGACACCGCCCACCTATTTCTTCCAGCTGCTCGCCTTCGCCCAGGGCACCCCTTACGACATGCTCGGGTTCGACCGGCAGCGGTTCAAGCCGAAGTGTCTGAAAGAGATCGAGGCGGCTGCAGCCGGCTGAGCGGCGAGGTCCGGCCTCGGGGCTGAGCCCTCATCGCGGGCGTTGACCGTCCCGGGCGCGCGCTGGGTGGCGCATTGCTGCGCACCACAGACCTCTGCGCGGGTTTTGGGGTCACCCTTGGAGTTGCGGCACCAGCAGCAGCCTCGAGGCCCGGTCGCCGGTCGTCACGGCCTTGGTCTAGCGCACCGGGGCTGGACGACGTCCCTGCCCCGATGTCACGGGAGGTGGGAGCGAGCTAGGTGGGATCGTCAGCCAGCCCGATGCGAATCCGCGCCTTCGGCGGGTTGACGGTGAAGGTCACCATCCGCTCTTTCGCCTCGAAGTCTTGCCGATAGATGTCCGCCGAGCGCTTGTACTTGAAGGGTCCGATGCGCACTCGGTGCCACAACCCGCGACCCTTGACGTGGGCGGCCTGCACATAGGCCCGGTGGCCGCGACGTCGCAACACGGTCGCAAAACCATCGGCATCCGCCTGGTTCTTGAACGAGCTGACCTGAAGTTGATAGCCCCCTGGACGGCCGGGCTCGGCGATCTCGCCAGCGGCGGGCGTTTGGGCAAGCTGACGGGCCATCGAGCGAAGCGTGTCGTTAGCCGGCACGTTGGCCTCGCTCTGGCGAAGCACGTCTTGGGCGGGCATGGGGATCACCGGCAGTCGGTCGGTGGCCGGGGGCGGCGCGTCGTAAGTCGAGTCGCCGGTCGCTTGCTCATCGGCCAGGGCTGGACCGCGGCTACCTCGTGCCCGTCCTTCGGCTCGCACGACCTCCATGGCCGTGGTGGGATTGTCCTGGTCGCTGAGCACCCCTGGGAAGGTCACGTCGTCGGCAGCTAGCTCCTGAAGCTGGTTGTCCTCGGCCTCGCCGGTCGCTCGGGCCACCAAGTCGCCCAGTGGATCGCTCGGCTCCGGGTGCACCGTGGTGGGTGTGCGCACCAGTGCGAGGGCAGCGAAGACGATGCAGGCCCCTCCAAAAGATGCCAGCACTAGGGCTGAAAGCCGTGACCGCCGTCCCTGTGGCTCACACTCTTGGATCTGCTCCAGGTTGCGAACCGAGCCACTATCGAAGGTGTCCGCTTTTCTGCCGTTCACTTGGCCTCCTCCTTGTCCCTGTCGTGAGTGCGATCTTCGAGCGGCTCCATGCGCTCCAACGCCGTGATGCCCAGAAGCTCGAGACCGGCGCCGTAGACCGTCTTGATCGCCTTGATCCACAGCAACCGGCCGAGCGTCTTTTCCTGGTCCCAACGTTGTTCCCAACCGTCGACGGCCATTTGTGCCTTGAGCGGCAAGATGGCGTCGCCTTCGTTCTTGAGCCGGGTGAAGTAGCTTTGGAACTGTTGGGATAGCTCGTTCAGATAGAAGACCAGGCGGTGGGGCTCACGGAGCTCGGCGGCCTCGGCGACCACCGCGGGGAAGCGGCCCAAAAGAGCCAGCATGGCCAGCTCGTCCGGGTGGCTAACCCGCTGGGCCAGTTGCTCCGAGTAGGCCGGCGCGAGCAGATCGAAGACCTCGGCGGCCCGACGCTCGATGGAGCAAAGCCGCGCGTAACCCATCTGAAGGTAGAACACCGGATTGTCCAGTGACGCCTTCTTGGCGAGCTCGATGTCGATGTCGATGGTCGTGTCCGAGCGACGGGACAGATAGAAGTATCGGAGCGCGTCGGTCCCGGCGCCCTTACGCTGCGCCGCTTCATCAATCTCTTCGACGATCTCTTCGATGGTGATGAGGTTGCCGAGCCGCTTGCCCATCTTGTAGGGCTTGCCGTCCCGCAGCAGGTTGACCAGCTGGAAGAAGAGCACCTCGAAGCGCTCGTCCTGATGACCTAGGGCACGCACCGCACCGCGAACACGGGCTTCGTAGCCGTGGTGATCGGCGCCGAGCACCAC
>JAUVCD010000659.1 GCA_030590865.1 Myxococcales bacterium
ACCACTGCCCGACGAAGGTCACCATTCCAATCAGTGCATGGGCGTAGATGGGCGCGTACTTCGGTGAGTAGCCCGCACCTTTGAACATCTTGGTGAATACATCACCGACCCGTTCTGCGACGGTGCTGAGCAAGCTGGACATCCCGCCCCCGCTGACCGCGACGGGCGAGTCGTGGCAGAGGATGGCGAAGCCCTCGGGCTCCTGTTTCACATAGTGGAGGAAGGCGGCCGTGGCCTGCTCCGTCCTTTGCCTGGGCGTTCCAGAGCCAATAGCCTCGGCGATGCGGGCGACGACGGTCTCGATCTCGCGATCGACGACCACGGCGTAGAGCCCCTCCTTGCCGCCAAAGTGCTCGTAAAGGACTGGCTTGGAGACCTTGGCCCGGTTGGCTATCTCCTCGACGGAGGTGGCCTCGTAGCCTCGTTCGGCAAAGACCCGCTTGCCCACGCCAATCAGCTGGGCGCGGCGCGCCGCGGCGCTGAGTCGCTTTTTTTTCTGAACCATGGTTGACAACTAACCTACGGGGCCGTAACTTACGACTCGGTAACCTACTGCATCGTAGCTTACGGATGCGTAGGTAACAATCCCCTAGAGGCTAGCCCGTGGAGGCTAGCGCAGCCGCCCGGCTCTTTGCCAGGCACAACAGCCGTGGGGACAGCCCCGCAGAGGACTCGAGATGACACAGGACAGACTGCTACTTTGCGCCGTGTTTGGCCCCTACGGCGTGCAGGACGCTTACGGCGAAGAGCTCGGCTGCCAGATGGAGCTGCTGGACAACCAGATCACCCGCCAGCAAGGCATCCACTCGCCGCGCCAGTCCTATTGGAGCTTCGGCCTCTACATGATGGCGGAGAACGTCTCGGTAGAGACCACGGTGCTGGACTTCCCCACCTGGGAGGCCTTCACCGCCGAGCTCGCCAAGGGCTACACCCACGTGGGCATCTCCTTCATCGTCCCCAACGTGCTCAAGGCCAAGCGCATGGCCGAGCACATTCGCGCCCACCATCCCGAGACGAAGATTATCCTCGGTGGCTATGGCACCATCATCCCCGACCTGGATCAGATCGTCCCCCACGACGAGCTCTGTGCCGGCGAGGGCGTGCGTTGGTTGCGAGAGTACTTCGGCGACGATGTCGACGCGCCTCTGTGCCATCCGGTGCTGACCGGACCTGCCAGCCAATCGATCTACGGCTTCGAGACCCAACCGAAGGGGGGGATCTTGCTCCCCGGGCTTGGCTGCGAGAACGGCTGCAGCTTCTGCGTCACCTCCCACAAGTTCCAGAAGCGCTACCTGCCCTTGCTCGAGACCGGCCGGGACGTCTTCGCGGCTTGTCGCAAGGCCGAGGATCACGACCGGACCACCGGCTTCTCGGTGATGGACGAGAACTTCCTCAAGCAGCCCCGACGGGCCCGGGAGCTGCTCGCCGAGATGGAGACCCACGGCAAGCCTTACGTCTTCGACCTCTTCTCTTCAGCGGAAACGATCCAAGAGCTGGGGACCGATTTCCTGGTTCGGCTGGGCGTGCATCTGGTCTGGATCGGCGTCGAATCCAAGTCGAACAAGCACAGCAAGGTGCAGGGCATCGACGTCAAAGCGCTGATCGGGGAGCTTCAGGACAAGGGCATCGTCGTGCAGGCCTCGTCGATCCTGTTCCAGGACCATCACGACCCACAGACCATCCAAGAGGACATCGACTGGGTGATCGATCTGGACGCCAACCTGACCCAGTTCATGAACTACACCCCCTACCCGTCCACCGGCCTGTACCAACAGCTGGCGCGGGAGGGTCGGCTCAAGAAGGTGCACTACCGTCACCTGCACGGTCAGGGGCAGCTGGCCTTCGAACATCCTCACTTCCCAGAGCCCCATGATCACGTCGAGATCCTGCGACAGGCCTTCAAGCGCAAGTACGAGGCCGACGGGCCCAGCGTCCTGAACATGGCCATCACCGCGATCCGCGGCTACCAGCGGGCCCGCCGGGAGCACCAGGAGCGGCAGCGGCTGGCCCAGATCTGGAACCCCGAGACCCTGCGCTACGAGACGGCCGCTTGCCCCCAACCGGACCGCTTCATGGAGCTGCGGCTGCGCAAGATGAGGAAGATCACCCTCAACATCAGGCCGATCTTGGAGGCCGCCGCCGTCTACGCCCCCAACGCCGCGGCCCGAGCCAAGGCCCGGAAAACCATGGCGTTGTTCAATCGGGTCCTGGGCAAGCCGAGCCTGAAGGATCGAGCCCGATCCCTGACCTTGGTCGCCACCGGTGCGCTCGAGGCGGCCCGCCTGTCGTGGCACCAGGCCCGGGGCCACGAGAGCATCCCGCGCCAGCCGCCTAGCAAGCGGGTGAGCTACCCGCTCGACCTGAGTCTGAAGGCCCGCGAGCCTGCTCGCCAAGCCGACCCGTGGGCCACCGGCTGGACCGCCGAGCGCGTCGAACTGCCCAAGCTGGAACCGGGTCTGGACGTCCGCGGGCTGCCCGCGACCGAGTCGCAAAACGGTACGGGCGATCACCCACCCTTGGATCAACGTCATGCCTATTGAAGACCTCCCCCAATCAAACCGCGAAGAGCGCGCCAATACGATCACCGCTGGGTTGGGGCTGCTATTGAGCGCTGCCGCCTTGATTGCTCTCGTCTATGCCGGTGTCGTCAGCGGCGACGCGCTGACGATCGTCGCCTTCGTTGGCTTTGGGCTGTCACTGGTCGCGGTCTACCTGTCGTCGTCCCTCTACCACCTGGTGGCCCGCGCCGAGCTGAAGCAGCGGCTGCTGCGGCTGGACCACGCCACCATCTACCTCCTCATCGCCGGCACCTACACGCCCTTCATGCTGCTCAACCTGCACGGAACCTGGTGGGGCTGGTCCATGTTCGCCGGTGTCTGGATCCTGGCCACCATCGGCGTGATCATCAAGCTCTTCGCCATCGAGAAGCTCGCCAAGGTGTCGACGGCGACCTACCTCGCTATGGGCTGGCTGGTGCTCATCGCCATCAAGCCGGCCATCGCCGCCATTTCGACCGGTGGCCTCATCTGGCTGTTGGCCGGTGGCGTGGCCTACACGGTCGGCGTTGTCTTCTTCGTCTCCGACCGTATCCCTTATGGTCACGCCATCTGGCATGGATTCGTGGTCTCCGGCTCGGCGTGCCACGCCGCGGCAGTGCTCAACCACGCGGGCTACGCGAGCTAAGCGCGAGAGCCTCCATCAGCAGCCAACACAGCGGACCCTGACTGCTGGCTGCCGTGCCCGACCGGTCGGCGCTACTGGTTCCGAACAGCCCAGGTTGGTTTCGCGAGCCACCGTCTCCCATACGGCTCGCGTCTTGGGCCGTCAGGGGCTGACCAATCGTCCAACCTGACCGCCAGCAGCATGACAGCCATTGCAATCTCCGGTGGCACCGGACATCGTCGAGGAGGCATTGCCATTGGTGACGGTGACCTCGAACGGCGGGCTCAGCGAGGCTTCGCTGAAGAAGTTGCCTACTCCGTTGGGGTGCATCGTCACGGTTGCGGATTGTGAATCGGTGACGGTGACCACGACCCCTTGGGCGCCCGAGGTGCCCTCCCCATCGGCGTGGACTGTGCCGGCCACCGAGAAGACCTCATCGTCCGCCTCTCCGCCAGGTCCGTGACAGCTCAGACAGGCCGCGCCTGGCATCATCTCGGCGTTTTCCTCCTCGTCGTCGTCGCTACAACCCATGGTAGCGAGCGGGACGAGCAGCAATAGGAGGACGGCCGCTAGGGCACCGTAGATCTGCGTACTTCGAAACATCAAACCCTCAGTTCTTGGCGCCCCGCGAAGCCTGGGGCGAGCGCTCACAGGAGCGGTCTGGCGATGCCTGAGCACGGCGATTTGTACATGCCGACCGCTTCACTGCGCCAAATTGCATGGGTCGTGCCGGCGCGCCCTCAAGCACTGAGTCCAAGTACGAGGCCACTCAAGATGGCGTTCTAATTAGAGGAACAGAGGCACCCAAGAGGCGCAGTGAGACAGGCTCTGGCCGGCCCGCGCCGATCAATCGGCACTGGCGCCGGAATTTCGGCAGTCGCCTAGAACGCGTAGCTCACGGTCCCGCCACCGCTGGGGCCGCCGCTGGTAGCTTGGCGGGCCTGGTAGCCACCGCGGCCGGCCACTGCGAAGCCATAGCCGAGGTCGAGGCCGACTTCACCGAGCAAGCGGACCCCATAGTCCTCGGCGCTCGGCATGTTAGTCGCCTCGATGATCGGCGACACCCTGACCCGCTCGTGAGCCTGGATGTCGACCTGAGTGAAGAAGCGCAACCCGAAGGTCTGAATGGCTTCGAAGCCCAGGCTGATCTTGCTGCCGTAGGGATCGCCGATATGCAACGTGGCGCCGGTGCCGACTGAGAAGCCGACCTCCGTCACGTTGGCGAGCATACTGCCGTCGATGTGCCAGCTGTCGTGCATGCGGAACCGGACCGACGTCGCGCCATAGTTCAACCCTACGTCGAAGCGCTCCCCTTCGCTCTGACCGGGAAGCAACTCGCGCACGGGCACCGGCGCGCTGCCCCGCACCATACCCACACGAATGCTGAACTCGCTGATCGTGCGCATCGGGCGATAGGTATAGCCGCCCTCGATACGGTAATAACGGTCATTGACCTCCCGCTCGTCGAGCTGTCCATCGTCTCGCTCGACCGTCGCCAGGCTCTTGCCGAACGACACGTATTCGGCTCGACTGCTGAATACGCTGCGACGCTCGTCGAGGCGCTCGCTGAGTGCATTCTCGATGCTATCCATGCCGTCCTCGGGCACTTGCACTCGGTAGGGCTCAGCGCGGGAGGAAAAAACCGCTTGTCGTATTCCGTCCGTGCGCTCCAACTCAATGGTGTAGTCAATAGCCGGAGACTGCACTAGCTCGGCCGGCACGACGGCCACATAGGGCCCCGGTGCACCCCGTCGGAACTCGATTTCCCGATAGCCCTTCTGCTTGGCAGGCCGATAAACGAGCAGCGCTCGTTTCACGAATTGGGGGTAGACGATATCGGCATTGATGCGTAACGCTTCATTGGCTCGAGCCGCTGACACCGGTGCATGGACAAGCTCGGGCACCACCGCGCTGGGCGCTGCTTTCAGTCCCCGGCGGCCAGGTGGCCCGCCAGACTCACCTTCCCTGACCTCCGACTCAGCCGTTCGCGCCGGGCCCGCATCAGCATCTGCCACTCCCGCGTCCGCCCCCTCCGACTCTGGCTCCGATTCCCGCTCCGTCCAAGGCTCAGGCGCAGCC
>JAUVCD010000650.1 GCA_030590865.1 Myxococcales bacterium
GCTGTCGATGCCCCACCGAGCGACGCCAGCTTGGCTCTCAAAGCAACCGTGGTCGACGATGACATCGTCCTGAGCCTGCGGCTGCCGATGCCCTTCAGAACCCAAGCCGAGTGGCGGCTGATCAACCGAGGCTCCGAGACGGTCGACCTGGAGCTCGAGCTCTCGACCACCCCATCGTTGCCGCCATCGCCTTGGGGACACCTGGTGGTGCAACATCACGACACGGCGCTTCCCTATCGCCGCGCTCACCCCTTGGTAAGGGCCACCGGCCCGGGGCGGCTAGTCGGAGCCTGTCTGTCCATGCACGGCCACGGCATGAAGCGCCGCGGCCGAACGGGCCACCCCTTCCACTTCCTGGAAGGTGATGAGCTGGGAATCGTCGACGGCGCCCGCGCTATCCCTGGCACGGGCACAGAGGACTACTTCAACGGAGCGTTCTACTTCGAGGACGGCCCGGGCGGGAACGCCTTCGCTCAAGTCTGGAACATCGTCCGCAAGGTCCCCGGAAAACCGCATCAAGGCCGTGCCAGCGCTTGCCGTTGGCATGTGCTCGGCGACGCCATTGACTTCGCCGAGTCGCTAGAGCTCGACATGGAGGTTGGCCCCGGGGATCCCGCGGTGCTGGATCGCTATCAATCGGTGGCGTTCCTCTATTTGGCGCCCAGCGGCCGGTAAGCTTGGTCGGGTGGCCACCCAGAGCGAGACGGCCCTGGGCTCGGCCTGACGAACCGGATCTGCGCCTTACCCATGGAAACCACGTTGTCCATGTCGGTGCCGAGCGAGCATCAATGATTACCCGCTGTTGAGAGGCACCTGGTTACGATGTAAACAATGGTACGATGTGTGCTCACAGGGAAGACATGAAGAGTCTCTACGCGCTCACCATGACCTTCCTATTCGCCGCCGGCACGCTGGTAGGCTGCGCCGACGATTCGATCGAATCGGCTTCCGAAGACCGCCTGACCGAGAACCCGGCGCCTGGCGGTAGTTGCGCCGGTGCGTGCGGAGCCCAGTCCGCGGACGGCTGCTGGTGCGACGCCGAGTGCGCGAGTTACGGCGACTGCTGCAGTGACAAGGCGCCAGTATGCGATGGTGCCGATTGCACCAACGGTGAGATCGTCGTCACCAAGAGCTTCGAAGCTTCGACGGACGACAAAGAATGCGTCGTCGAGACCGACCATTGCGTCACCAACGACTTCGGTGCCTGTCCTCTGCTCTCGCCGCTACCGCCCGACTACTGCCCCGAAGGAACGATCGTTCAGGGCACGGCCTCCTTCATGCCGTCGTCTGACGGCATGGAGTGCGAAATGCCGTCGGTGCACTGCGTGACCAACGACTACGGTGCCTGTCCTCAGTTCTCGCCGCTGCCTCCGGACTACTGCGCCGACGGAGATGTCGTTCAGGGCGCTACGACGTTCATTCCGTCGACCGACGGGATGGAGTGCGAAATACCGTCAGTGCATTGCGTCACCACCGACGCCAATAGTTGCGAACCAGAAGACGACTGTGCGGGCGGCCAAACGCAGGTCGAGCAAGTCTTCGCCGACGCCGGCAATGGCTTGTCCTGCGCCGAGGAGGTTGCCCATTGCGTGACCGACGACTTTGGTGCCTGTCCGCTCTACTCCCCGCTTCCCCCTGACTATTGCCCAGACGGCCAAATCATGGCTGGCCCGGCCAAGTACATGGCGAGCTCCGACGGCATGGAGTGCGAGCTCCCCTCGGCGCACTGCGTCACCACCGATTACGACGCCTGCCCACTGTGGCAGCCGCTACCGCCGGACTACTGCGAGGGCGGTCAGGTGATGCAAGGAGCCAACTCCTTCATGCCGTCGTCTGACGGTATGGAATGCGTGGTGCCATCGGTCCACTGCGTGGTCGAAGACCTCTGCGACTGACGGCAAGGCGCTATTTGCCTGGGGCGCAAGCGTGTGTCGTTGGCGCCGCACGCCGCACCGGGTGGCCATCGACCCACACCACCGGCACCTGTTGCCAGACCTGCTGAAGCAGCTCGCAGTAGGGACGGTCGAACACCTCCAGGTTCAACACTTCGTGCTGCCCGAGGGCGCTACCCGCATAGAGCCTGCCCCCTTGCAGCAACAAGTGGATCACCGGTCCATGGAGTCGCCGCTGCACCAACCGGAATCCGTTGGAGAGACTCCAGAGGCCATAGAGGCCATTGCCATAGCCGGCGACGAGCGTGCCCTGGGGACCAGCCACCAGCCTAACCACCGGACTGGCCGGGGTGTCCTCGAAGGAGAACGCCGGCGGGGACTGGGTGGGCTCTGTGGGTAGCAGCTCGATAGCACCGTCCTTGAACCCCAGGACCAACCAGTCGCCGAGGTGGGCGAGGGCGGTGACGCCGACATCCGCCACATGGCGAGACTGGATGACGCCATCACCATTGAGCACGAGGACCTCGCGGTCCGCAGCGATGAGTAGCTCGTCGACCTCCCAGGCCACCGCGCTGACTCCCTCACGAAGCACTCGGCTCGACCCGTCGCGGCGGTGGTGCCGAACAACACCAGCGGCCAGGGTTGCACAACCGGTGGGCAGAGCGACGGTCTGAGTCAGCCCCGGCAAGGGCTCTTGGTGGAGCAGCTTGTCGGCCACTAGATCCCACAGCTCGAGCGTCGCGTCTTGGGTGTGAGCACAAAGCAAGGTGCCGTCTGGAGACTCGGCCGCCAGACGCGCCGCTTGCTCCACCTGCTGACGCCAATGCTCAGGCGGCGCGGCGCGGCGCTTGACCGTCCCGAGATTCAACGTCCCCTGATGAGTGATGAGCTCAGGCCCGACGCGCCGAAGCAGCGGAGCACGCCACGAGGGCCGGCCGGTGTCAGCGTGCCACAAGCGCACCGTTCCGTCGTCCCCGGTGGTGGCCACGAGCTTCCCATCAGGGCTGAATCGCAAGACGTTCACTTCACCCTGATGCCCGCGGAGCACGGTCGCGGCCGCCCCGTTGCCGGTAGTGAGGTCCCAGATGTGGCCGCCCCCGGCTGAACAGGCCACCCCCAAGCGCTGACCGGCTGGATCGAAATCGAGGAAGTAGGCCCGTCCGGGGTGGGGGCCCAACACCCGATCTTCAGTGGGACGAGCGGAGCCGTGCCGCCGCCAGAGCTTCACCAATCCGTCGTCACTGGCCGACGCCAGGCTGCGCCCATCGGGACTGAAGCGCACGTCGTATACCGCCGCTGCGTGCCCCTGGATGACTGCTCGCGGCTGGGTCTCCTGGGCGCTCCACAACAGGATGGCGTGGTCGTCACCCGCCGATGCGAGGAGCTGACCGGTCGAGTCGAAGTCGACGTTCCACACCGACCCCTCGTGCCCCTGGAGCACCGCCTCGAGCGCGCCACTGCGGGTGTCCCAGAGCCGCACGGTCTTGTCCGAGCTGGTGGTGGCCAAGCGTTGGCCATTGGGACTGAAGTCGACGCTCCAGACCTGAGCCCGGTGACCCTCGAGCACCTTGCGGGTGTGCCCGCTCTTGGTGTCCCACAGGCGCACCGTCTTGTCCGAGCTAGCCGAGGCCAGCTGCCCACCGTCGCCGCTGTAGCCGACACCCCAAACGGTGGCCGTATGCCCCTCGAGCACCGCCACGGTCCGCGCCGACACGACATCCCAAACCCGGACGGTCTTGTCGACGCTGCCCGAAGCCAGCCGCTGCCCATCAGGACTGAAGGCCACACCATTGACCTGTGCCGTGTGGCCTTGGGCGACCGAGCGCAGGCCCTCACGGGCCGTGTCCCACAGCCTGATGTTCTGGTCCCAACCGACCGAAGCCAGATAGCGGCCCGCGGGGGCGAAAGCGACGTCGCGAACCTGGGCTCGGTGGCCCTCCAGCACACCGGCGAGACGCGCTGGATTGACCTGCCACAAGCGAATGGTCTCGTCGGCGCTCGCCGAAGCCAGGCGACGCCCGTCGCTGCTGAAGCTCACGGCGTGGACCGGTGCGCGGTGGCCCTCCAAGACTGACCTGCGGCGGGCCGCAACGACATCCCACAGCGCCACGGTTCGGTCGGTGCTCGCCGACGCGAGCAGGCGCCCATCGTGACTGAAGTCGACGTCGAGCACCGACCCCTCATGGCCCCGCAGCACGGCGCGCGGTTTGCCGCTCGGCAGCTCCCAAAGCCTGACTGTTTCGTCAGCGCTCGCCGAGGCCAAGAGGCTTCCATCGGGGCTGAAACAGACGCTCAGAACCGGACCCTGGTGTCCCTCGATAACCGGACCGGGCTTCAGCGAGCGAGTGTCCCAAAGCCGAATCAGCCGGTCCGCTCCGGCGCTGGCCAGCCATTGACCGCTGGGGCTGAAGGCCACACCGCGAGCCACACCACGCTGACCTTTCAGCGGCTTCGACTTGCCGGTTGCGACATCCCAGAGCCACACCTCCTCGCCATAGGTGGCCGAGGCAAGCTGTCCACCCACAGGCGACCAGGCCACGGCCAAGACCTGGTCCTGGTGACCCCGCAGCACCCGCTCGTGCCGAGTCTGGGCATCGATCAGATGAATCGTCTGATCCATGCTGGCCACCGCAACGGTCCGACCATCGTGGGCGAAGGCAATCCCGTAGAGCGTCGCACCCAAGGGCTTGGTCCACAGCAACTGGTCCTGAGACAAGCGCCACCAGAGTGCCCGAGCTGTCGGGCTGTCGTCCGACTCTAGCGCTCCCCGCAACTTCGCCCGGGTCTCTACCATGGCGCCCCGAGCGTGGGCCGCGCGGGCCCCTTCCCGCTGCGCTTCGGCCCGCTGTCGAATCGCCTCGAGCCGCTGCCCCTCGGCAACCGTGCCCCGATGTTGAGCCAGGCGCTTCTGCCGTTGGGCCTCCTGTTCTTTGGTATGCAGCGCCCCACCGACCATCACGGCCACCAAGGCCACCGAGGCCAGCAAACCGACCCCAACGGCGGTCAGCCGCTTACGCCGACCCTCGGCCCGCTGGGACTGACGCCGCCCGGCTGCCAGAAACCGCTCGACCGGCGTGGGCAGAGTGCGACATCCCTCCGCCCGGCGCAGGGCGTCGGACAGGGCATCACCACCCCAAACCTCGTCGACAAGACAGCCCCGGGCGTCCCAGAGCGACGCGGCCTGACCGACCTGAGCCAGAAACTCGCGTCGGTCGCGGCTCTCCTCGAGCCACTGGGACAGCCGCCCCCACTGAGTGATCAGCGACTCGTGGACCAGCTCGAGATCCGCCTCGGCGCTGCCCTTGCGCACCACGATGGTGCGAGCGGCCACAAAGGACTCCAAGGTCTGCTCCGCCTTGTCGCCTAGTCCGTCCAGCAGCTCACTTCGGGACAGCACTTTGCGAGTGTTGTCGGGGGTCACCAGCCGCAAGA
>JAUVCD010000375.1 GCA_030590865.1 Myxococcales bacterium
TAAAAGTCCGCGCTGAGACTCACATAGACGACCAAGTCCCGCAAGGCACCAGATAAGCCAACGCAGTCCTGGGTCTCAGGCGGCCACCTCGTCGGGCAACTCGCCTGAGACGTCCGCGCCCTTGCCGACCTTCTCGATCCAGCCGAGGTCGCCGAGGATGGTGTACATCGCGGGGATCACCAGCAAGACGAGCAGGGTGGAGGTGAGCACACCGAACACGATGCTGATGGCTACAGGTTTCAAGACCTGCGCTTGGCGGCTCGTCTCGAACAGCAGCGGCGTCAGGCCCGCCACGGTGGTCACCGAGGTCAGGAAGATGGCTCGGAATCGATGCCGGCTCGCCTGCCGGGCGGCGTCGGCTACCGACAATCCCTTCCTTCGTTCGCGCTTGATGAACTCGACCAAGAGAATCGAGTCATTGACCACCACACCACCGAGGGCGCAGAAGCCAAGCAGGCCGGGTAGGCTGAAGGTGCTGCCCATTAGCATGTTGCCCCAAATCACGCCGATGAGTGAGAAGGGAATCGCAGTCAGGACGATGATCGGCTCGCTGTAGCTGCGGAACTGGAAGCTCAACAGGAAGAACACCGTCACCAGCCCGATAGCCAAGCCACGCACCATCGAGTTCATGGTGGCGTTGCTCTCCAAAGCTTCGCCCTCGATGTCGACGCGGACGCTCGGATAGCGCTTTTCGACCTCTGCCAAGTAATCGGACTCGAACAGACTGGCGAGCTCCTGGGCATTGGCGAGGTCGGTGTCCACATCCCCGGTGACGGTGATGGTGCGCATGCTGTCGACACGGGCGATGCGCGAATAGCCTCGCTGAGGCGTGAGGTTGGCGACTGTGCCCAGGGGGATGTGTTTGCCGTTCCCGACGCTCAGCTGAAAGTACTCGAGGTCACTCAAGGTATCGGCTTCGCTGCTTGCGAGCTGCACGTGGACCTCAAACTCCTCCAGCCCGACCTGAACCTGTCGCGCCGTGGTTCCAGACAGACCTGCGCGTAGCTGCTGAGCAACGGTCAGGCCACGTAGGTTTGCGGACATGGCCCCCGGTTTCAGCTGAACGAGCACCTCTGGCTTGCCCGGCCGGAGATCGCTGGACAGGTCGTATACGCCCTCGAACTGCTGGTACCAGGTGACGATGTCCCGCGCGGCGGCATCGAGATCGCCGAGGTGGTCTCCCTGCACCCGCACGCTGATCGCATCGCCTGCCATGCGACGGACCGGCTCGGTGAAGTTGGCCGAGGTGACGTCCGAGATCGGTCCCAGCGCGGTTCGCCAGTGCTGGAGCATCTCTTCGATGGTGCCCTTTCGTTTCTGCACCGGCAGCAGGTCTGCGGTGATGGTGGCCAGATGGGGCCCCGCTTCGCTGACGTCGGGGTTGGCGTTGTATTGGACCGCGGTGCTCTTCACGAAAGTGGCGCCACCCTTTTGGCGTTTGGTGAAGTCGTCGTTGGTTTGCTCCAAGGCAGCCAAGGCTCGATCGACGGTCTCTCGAGTTTTGTCAAAGGTGCTGCCTTGGGGCAACAACAGGCGCAGCTGTACGGTGTTGCCCTCCAGAGTCGGCATCCCCTCGAACTTCAGATACCCTCCGGGGATCATGCCGATCGAGATGAGGAATATCGCGATCGTCCCTCCCACTACGGCGTAACGATGCTTGATGACCCGGTCGACGATGCGTCCGAGGTGACGATCACGCAGGGTCTCGAAGGCAGCATCGAATCGCAGGCGCCACCGGCTTCGCTCGTCGGTATGCATGTGGGCCAGGTGGTTGGGCAAGATCAGGAACGCCTCGATTAGGCTGACGGCGATCACCAGGCAGAGCACCACCGGAATGACCTGCAATACCTGGCCAATGTTCCCGTCCAGGAACGCCAGGGGGATGAAGATCGCGAGGGTGGTCGCGAAGGAGGAGAACACCCCCACGGCCACCTCCTTGACCCCAGCTATGGCTGCCTCGATCGGGGTCGCCCCGCGCTGTCGATGGGCGGCGATGTTCTCCGAGAGCACGATGGCATCGTCCATCAACAAGCCCAAGGCCATCAGGAGCGCCAGCATCGTCATCATGTTGAGCGAGTAGCCGATTTGCTCCATCACGAAGAGCGCGCCGAGAAAGGACACCGGGAGTCCTGCGGCCACCCAGAACGCGAGCCGCAGGTTGAAGAAGAGCCACAGCGAGCCGAAGACCAACAAGAGGCCTTGCCAGCCGTTGGTGACCAATAGGGCGAGCCGGATGTTGATGACCGAGGCCCGGTCCTGGGTCAGCTTGAGCGTCACGCCTCTCGGCTTCGCGGGTTCGACCTGTTTCAGAAACTCCTTCACCACGCCGAGCACGACGAGGGCGTCCTGGGAGTTGGTCTTGGTGATGTTGAGGAGCCCGGCGCGTTTGCCGTTGAAGAGGATGACGTCCTCCTCGTGTTCGAAGGCCTCAGTGATCTCGGCAATCGTGCCCAAGCGCACTTCACCGCCAGAGCCGCCACCGATGACGACCAGGTCCTCGAGCTCCCGGGCGGTGCGCCGCTCCTCGGCGAAACGCACCAGGATCTCACCGTCCTGGGTATCGAGTGAGCCGGCGGGCATGTCGATGCTCTGAGTCGAGATGATTGCGGCCAGGTCGGAGATCCCGATCCCGTACTGACTGACCACCCCCTCTTTCAAGCGAATCTGAAGCTGCCGATCCGAGAAGCCGGTAATGGTAACCTGAGAGATCTCGTCGTAGCGCTGTAGCTCCCGTTTCAGCTCCTCACAGTAGGATTTCATGTCCGAGACGGACATCGCGCCCGTCACCGCGATAGACACCACCGGCGAGGTGGAGCCGGAGCGGGTAATAATCGGGTCTTCGGCCTCGCTCGGGAAGTCGGCGATGCCGTCGACTGCGCTCTTGACGTCGGAGACGAAGGTCGTGAGATTGGCCTCCGACGCCATTTCGATGCTGACCTGGCCGAAGCCTTCCCGCGCCTGGGACTGAACCTCGACCACGTTCTCGACCCCATCGACGGCATCTTCGATACGTTGCACGAGGGTCTCTTCGACCGTCTCGGGAGACGCGCCTGGGTAGACGGCGCTCACCACGACGATGTCTGCCTCGTAGACGGGAAAGGTCTCTCGCCGAAGAGCGGGCAGGGCGATGAACCCGCTCACGAAGAGGATCACCATCAAGAGGTTGGCGACGGTGGGGTGAGTGACGAAATAGCGGATCACTTCGCGTCGCCCTCTCCCTTGACCGCTGCCGTCAAGCGCGTGGCCGCTGCTTCATCAGGTCGGGCATCGAGCAACATCCCTTCCACCACGGGCACCAAGTCGGTCAGCACCACCTGCTCTCCAGGTTCGACACCCGACTCGAGACACACGAAGGTGGCTTGACGAAAGGCCACCTTCACAGGCCGCCGCTCTAGGCGTGATTCGGTGTTGACGAGGTAGATTTGGTCGTCGTGCAAGGCCGAGCGAGGTACCGCCTTGCACCCCTTTCGCGATGGGCCCCGCAGCTCGACCTCTACGTACATGCCGCTGAGCAGCGGTGGTCTCTTGCCAGGCATGGCATTGCGAAACGGTTCGTCGATGCTGACGACAACGCTGATGGTGCGGGTGGTAGAATCCACATTCCCGAAGCGATCGAGCCGGGCCTCCCAGTGCCCTCTCACCTCGCCGCTGGTGAGTCGCACCAGCGCGGTGACCTCGGCTTGCTCGAGGACTTTGCTCGTGCTCATGGCAGTGAGCGGTGCTTTCCCGGTCGCGAGGGCGCGAAACCGAAATATCGGCCGCAGCGCGCTGAGGGTGAGCTGGGCAGGGACTTCGGCCACATCAATGCCGTCGCCCACGGCGAGCACCTGATTGGGAGAGACCACCTCGCTCGCTTCGACGTTGAGCTGGCGGATTCGCACATCGAAGGGCGCGACGATCTCGGTGCGCTGGATGCCCAGCTGGGCTCCCTTGACGCCCGCTTGCCGCTCCTTGATCTGGGCTCCGAGCACGCGGCGCTGAGCCGGGAGCTCACGCAACCCGTTGCGCAGCTGCTGGACTGCCTTCTGCTGAGTGAGGAGCGATCGTTCGGCTCCGTCGACTTCGGTCTGGGACACGCTGCCGCTCTGGAACAGCTTGCGCTTGCGGTCGAGATCCCGCTTCGCCAAATCGAGGGATTTTTCTTCGATGGCCAGGCTGGCTTTGGCGCTCTTCTCTTGGGCGGTGAGCTGGGCGATCTGGGCTTTGATGCCTGCGACCGTGGCCGCCTGCTGACTCGCCGCGAGCTGGTAGTCTTCCGGATCGATGCGCAGCAGCAGCGTGCCTTTGGGTATGATCTTGCCTACCGCGAGCAGCTCGCTCATTTCGATGACCCGGCCACCGACCTGGGCCACCATTTCCCATTGTTGCTTGGCGTTGACGATGCCGTAACCGATGGCGCGGGGCACGACGGCCACGTCTGCGATGGCGAGCACCCGTACCGCCTTGCCCAGCTCGGTGGGAGGGCGTTTTTTTGGCTGGGCCCGGGTGCCCTTCAGCACCAGGAACACCACGACCCCTAGGAGGATGAGGCCGACGAAAGGGGCCCATCGGCGCAGCGTTTTTCCTGCAAGCAGCTTCTTCATGGTGACCCCGTCTCCTGTGCGTGCTTGGTCGCGTAGGCGTTGAGCCGCGAGAAAAAGGCGCTGACGTCCTGCCGTCCCATTGAGAACTCGAAGCGCCCAGTGGCGCGTTGGACGTTCGCCAGATCGATGAGGAAGGCATAAGCCGCGGTGTTGGCGGAGAAGCCAGCGACCACCGCTTGGTTCTGGGCGTCGAGCACTTCGGTGATGTTGGCGTGGCCCTTGGCGTAGGCATCGGCCACGAGCTTCATGTTCTGACTCGCCAGGTCCGAGGCTCGCTTGGTGAAGCGAATCGCTCGCAGCGACGCGCTAGCCTGGTGAAGGGTCGTGAGGATGTTCTTGCTGAGCGCTTCTTTGTTGCTCTGCCGCTGCACCTCGAGCTGCCGGATCTCGGCCTTTGCGCGCCGGGTGCGAGCGTAGCGTGCGTTGCCTTCGTAGAGCGGGAGCGTCGCCGTGAGCCCGACCTGCCAGTTGAACCGATTGGGGGTGAAGATGCTCATGGTGGTGGGCGTGGGCTCGGTGCCGGCACCGCCTTCGAGGAACTGATGGGAGACCGCCGCTGAAGCGCGCAGTGAGGGAAGGAATGGGGCGAGGGTATTGCTGGTCGCTTCGCGACGCTTGGCGGCGACTTGGGCGGCCAGGGCTTTCAGCTCTGGCGCATTGCGCAACCCTTCCGCGACCAAGAACTTGCGCAGTACCTTGAAGCGCTGCCTATCGGTCAGGTAGTGGGACAGACGGGTGCCGCCGGTCATGAAGCGGCTGTCACTGAGCGACAGATCGGCGATCTCGAAGGGCTCCTCGAGCGGTCGGTTCAGCAATCGGTTCAGCTCGATTTCGGCAATGTGGCGGGTGGCGATTGATGTCAGGACCTCCTTTCGCGTCGTGGCCAGGGCCGTCTCGAATCGCAAGATTTCGCTCTTGCGCCCCGTGCCGAGCTTCAGTCGGACCCGGGCGAGGGCCAGGTGCTCACGAGTCGCCGTGAGGTTCTCGCGCTGAATGCGTTCGGCGGTCTTCGTCAAGAGCACGTTGACGTAGGCGATGGTGGCTCCATGAACCGCATCGAGCTCAGAGGATTGGTTGCTGTGTTTGGCGGCGTCACGGAGGGACTGGCGCACATCGAAGCGCGACCAGGCCCCTTCGTCGAAAATGGCCTGAGAGGCTGTTGCAGACCAGACCATCGAACGTTCGGGGGACCGCGCCGTGGTCCCGTCTGGATCGATCCAGCTACCGCTGAGCGAGGCATCGAGCCGGGGCAGCAAGGCCCCGCGCGCCTCGTCGACTGATTCTTCGGCGGCCTCTAGACCGGCTGCGTTGGCTTTCAGATCTAGATTGCGCGAGAGCACTTCGGCGGCCACCTTCGCCAGGGTCAAATGGCGCTTGATGTGGGGACGGCGCGCCTCGAGCTGCGTCGCCTCACCGGCGAGCTCCCAGGGGATCTGCAGCCCCAGGGCGCGGGCCGTCTTCATGTTGATGACGAGCCGCTCCTCCATCTTGAAGGCGGTGGTCAGGCCACTGCCCGCTTCGCCTCGCAGCATGGCGTCGCTGTTGAGTGCGATCAAACGCGCCATTCGCTTGCCGTCCTCGGCGCTACCGAGGCCGGCGAGGACACCACGGTCTACTTCGGCGCGACCGCGGTAGGAAAAGCTCGGGAGCTTGCGCTCGATGAAGCCGGCCGCCAGGGTGTCGATATCAGCCTCAGACAGCTGCAGGTTGGGGCCGAGGTAGGCTCCATCCGCGTCTGTCGGAATCGCGGCTAGCGCCTGTTGGGGGTCAGTGCCCACGGGCACGATCGTCATCTTCAGGCCCAGCGCTTGCGCTTCGCTCTTGAAGTGAGCGGCAACTTTGGGCAATGCGGATTTTAACGCCCCATTGACGAGAAAGGCGACGTGCCGAATCGGGCCAAACTCCTGAAGGGTCTTCAAATCGCGGCGGATGTTCGGCGACCAGAGGACGTAGGATAGATTGGGTGGCGTTGCTCCTCGTTGGATGTTCTGAAGTTTCTCGTCGAGCACGAAAGGGGCCAGGATGGGCTTGTCGATTTGGCTCAAGCGAGCCGCCGCACCGGAGGCCAGCATCCCGAATGCCCACACCAGATCGATGTCCGGATCAGCGAGGAGTTGCGCCACGTTCTTTCGTGCCGTGGCTGCCGTCCAGTCACCGACGAGGGTCTTGCTCGCTGGAAAGACGACCTTTCCATCACCTGTGAAGGCGGACAGCTCCCGCTTGGATGCCGCCAGCAGGGCGGCGCCTCGTGGTGCTTTGCCATCGAGGATGACGCCAATGCGCTTCGGCTCCTTCGCCTCCACAGGGGGCTCGTCCTGGGCCGCCGAGGACGTCGCGAGCAACAGCGAGAGCAACACCAGTAGAACCCGTAGCGCCATGCGAAATCTCCTCGTCTTGTGACGACAGCCGACCCTGTGTTCCTCGGGTCCCTTTGGCGAGCGGCGCTGGTGAGATGAACGAGCCGCGCGGCGCAGGGTGGTGCGTCGACGTCGTCGAACGCAGCAGGAAGCTAACGATGACTTAACAAGGGGGCAACCGCGACCCGTCGTGGGGTCGGTGGTGCGGTGCCGGCAGTCGTCGAAGACACAAAAAAGGTCAATCATGTCACCGGTGGTCCATGCGGGGCGACGTATACTGCCTTCTTCGATGGCCCCCTCGATGCCCCCCCAGAGTGCCACCCTTGGTGCCCCCGCCCATCCCGGGATCTCCGGCGTCAGCCAGATCGCCGATCCTCGAGCCTACCTGCAAGACCGGGTGACGCTCTACGCCCAGGCGCTGTTTCTGTTTTTTGCCGGTGCCAGCGTCTTGGACGCGATCGGTACGCTGGCGTTCATGAGCGATCAGGGCGAGTTCTTCTCGCCGACCCGCTTCGCGCTCTTGGGCATCCTTCTGGCGGTCGGTCTGCTCTGGCTCTACGTGCGACGGGGCCAGCGGGGCGAGCTGTTGCTTTCGGTGATCGAGGCGGGCGCCACGATTCTGCTGGGCGTCATTTTCGCCGCCACCGCCCTGGACGACCAGGGCATCGAGGGCGGCGGGCACATCATGTTGATCGTCACGATGTTCTCGGTCATGGCGTTGCTGATGGTGCGGGCGGCCGTCGTGCCCAGCACGCCGCTGCGAACGCTGCTCATCGGAGCGGCCTGCACAGCGCCACTGGTGTTGGCGGGCAGCATGGCGTGGAACGTACCGTCGCCGATCGAGCGCTACAGCTCGTCAGAGAGCGGAGCCCTCTTGGCTGCCACGGCGGGCGTCATGTTCACGGTTGTCTCCGCCATCATCTCCAAGATCATCTACGGTCTGCAGGCCAAAGTGCGGGCTGCGCTACAGCTTGGCCAATACACGCTGGAGGAGAAGATCGGCGAGGGTGGGATGGGCTCGGTCTACAAGGCACGCCATGCCTTCTTGCAGCGGTCCACGGCGGTCAAGCTGCTGCCGCTCCACAAGGCGGGCGAGCAAGCGGTTGCCCGGTTCCAACGTGAGGTCCAGCAGACCAGCCGGCTCACTCACCCCAATACGGTGGCCATCTTCGACTTCGGCCATACGTCGGATGGCGTGTTCTATTACGCCATGGAGTACCTCGATGGCGTGGCGCTCGACGAGCTGGTGGCTATTGCGGGGCCTCAGCCGGCGGGACGGGTCATCCACATTTTGGCGCAGGCGGCCGATGCCCTTGCTGAGGCCCATGCCAAGGGTTTGATTCATCGGGACGTCAAGCCAGCCAACATCATCTTGTGTGAACGAGGCGGCGTGGACGACGTGGTCAAGGTGCTCGATTTTGGCTTGGTAAAGGATGTCAGCACTTCAGGGGATGTCCAGCTGAGCGTGACGGCAGCCATTACCGGCACGCCCCTCTACCTTGCTCCTGAGTCGCTGAGCGATCCCACTGCTGTCGATGGCCGCACCGATCTCTATGCATTGGGCGGGGTCGCCTATGAGCTGCTCACCGGCAAGCCGGTGTTTGAGGGCAAGAGCGTCATCGAGATCTGCAGTGACCATTTGCACACCGAGCCAATGCCCCCCTCAGAGCGGCTGGACCAGCCCATCGACGACGATCTCGAGGCCATCGTGATGCAATGCCTGGAGAAGAAGCCTGAGGATCGGCCACCGGATGCCCGCGCGCTGCGCCGCGCTTTGCTCGCCTGTGAAGCCGCCGGTAGCTGGTCTCGGGGCGAGGCGGCCGAGTGGTGGGAGGCCAATGGCACGGTGATCGCTGAGCAGCGGGACAAACGCAAAGAAGGTCTGTCGAGCAAGGTGCCCGAGTCGGCGCTTACCGCCGCGCTGAAGAAGCGGAGCAGCTGAGCCAAGGACTGGGGCACGATCAGGCAGACTGCCGTCGCTGGGGCCAGCTCATTTCCGGCCCGAAAGGCGCTGCGGTCTCGCGCGCCCCTGGCGGCTCATGATCGTTCACATCTCGGTGGGGGCGTTCCGGGCTAGCGAGCGCGGGTTTTCGGACAGGTGGTGTTGATTTGCTGAAACTCACCACAGAGGCACGGTGGGCACGGAGTGGAGATTTATGGGGAAACCACGGAGGGCGCCTCGCCACTTGGGGGGTGGAGCTCAGGGGGAAGGAGAGGCCAAGCTGGTCCACGGGGGATTGACGGATCAGATTCTCTCGGCGGCATTCACCGTCCACACGG
>JAUVCD010000138.1 GCA_030590865.1 Myxococcales bacterium
TCGCGACTCAAAGCGTGGCGTCCGCTGATCCGGCGCCGGTGGCCAGTCACCCTTCCAGCGATGCGGGCGGGCTGCCGCCGGTCGTCCCATTCTTCGAACGGTATGATCGACTCGTTCGGCAGCTCGAGCAGTCTCAGGGCAGGTGTATCCCCCCCCAGGCGCCGCCGGCCCAGTGGACGGTTCGGATGGAGGAGCAGCCCAAGCCGATTATCGGACCGGCGCGCCAGTGCGAGAAACTGCGCGAGCCACCGGGACCGCATTGCGAAGACTTCGTGCTGGTCTATTCGGATTGCGCCGAAACGGTCAGCACTCTGGCGTCACCGGTGGCTCGGCGTGCCATGACGTGCCTCCAGAACAAGAGCGGCACCCGGGCGCTCTGTGGGGCCCGTCGGGTGGTGGCCCAATGTGCGCAGCAGGCCATCGCTCCGGTGGCCATCAAGCCTGAGACCGCCGAGGTGTGCCGCCAAGTCGTTTCGCAGTGTGCGGACGGCCACGGGCTGCCTGGCCCGCGGCCGACCGTTGCAACGTGCCAGCGCTATCTTTCGTCGCTGAGGTGCTGGCACCTGGGCGAAGGCAGTCACTGCTTGGTGGGCGCCTGCTCGGTGGGCGAGTGCCTTCAGATGACCTACTGAGCTGTTTCAGGGGTCCGGTTTCAGATCCCGCCGCCGTCGGCGTAGCGATCATGGCGAGCTCGGGCCTGGGTCACCTTGCTGCCTGGGGGCACGCTGTTGGTGAGCCACACGTTGCCGCCGATGACTGAGCCTCGGCCAATGGTGACCCTTCCGAGGATGGTGGCGCCGCCGTAAATGATGACCTCGTCCTCCACCAGCGGGTGCCGGGCAATCCCTTTGATGGGACGCCCTTGGTCGTCGAGCGGGAAGCTCTTGGCGCCGAGCGTGACGCCTTGATAGATGCGCACGCTGTGGCCAATCACCGTGGTCTCGCCGATGACGACGCCAGTGCCATGGTCGATGAAGAGCTTCTCGCCGATCTGGGCACCAGGGTGGATGTCGATGCCGCAGATTCCGTGGGCGTGCTCGGTAATGATCCTCGGCAGCAGCGGGATGCCAAGCTTGTACAGCTCGTGGGCCAGCCGATGGTTGGTCAGTGCCAGAATGCCTGGATAGCAAATGATGGCCTCGACGTGGCCCGTGGCGGCCGGATCGCCCTCATAGGTCGCGATGACGTCGGTGGCGAGCAGCCGTCGCACCTCAGGCAATCGTTCGAGGAAGGTGCGGGCCGCGTCGTTGGTTCGCTGGTCGCATACCGAACAGTCCGGGCGCTCTTGCTCGCAGGCGCTGCACAGTCCCCGAAGAATCTGCTCGCGCAACAAGCGCATCACTCGATCGAGGGTCGAGCCGACGTAAAACGGCATGCTGGTGGCACCGATTTCCGACGTTCCGAAGTAGCCGGGGAACAGCACCGTGCGCAGGGCTTCGACGATCTCGATGAGGGTGGCTCGCGCCGGCAACAGCCGCTTTGATGGCTCGTAGATCTGCCGCCGCACCACCTCATCGCGGGTGCCGCAGAGTTGCTCCACTACCTCGGGGAGCACCGTGTCGTCGTTGAGCCACGCCTCGGCGCGCCGTCGTTGGTCGTTGCCCGTGCTTGCCATGAACCGCTCAGGGGTTGTCGTCGAAGAGCCAGGTGCTCAGATACCGTTCACCGGTGTCGGGCAGCACTACCACGATGGTCTTTCCGGCGCTCTCGGGACGACGTGCAACCTCGAGGGCTGCCCAGGCGGCGGCACCCGACGAGATGCCGACTACGATCCCCTCCTCACGAGCGAGACGGCGGGCGGTCTGACCAGCGTCCGCTTGGGTGACCTTGACGATCTCATCGATCAATTCGGTGTTCAGCACGTCAGGGATGAAGCCGGCGCCAATCCCCTGAAGTTTGTGGGGGCCTGGCTCACCGCCCGACAGCACCGGCGACTCGACGGGCTCGACAGCGATGGCTCGGAAGCTCGGCTTGCGCTTCTTGAGCACCTCGGCCACTCCGGTGATGGTGCCGCCGGTGCCCACGCCGGCCACCAGGATGTCGACCTCGCCATCGGTATCGTTCCAGATCTCCTCGGCGGTTGTCTTGCGATGAGCCTCGGGGTTGGCCGGGTTCTGGAACTGCTGCAGCAGCAGGTGATGCTCGTCGGTGTCCGCCAGCTCTTGCGCCTTGGCGATGGCGCCCTTCATGCCCTCCGACCCGGGAGTCAGGATGACTTCGGCGCCAAGGGCGCTGAGCATCTTGCGCCGCTCAACGCTCATGGTGTCGGGCATGGTCAGGATCAAGCGATAGCCTCTGGCGGCGGCCACGAAGGCCAGGCCCACGCCGGTATTGCCGCTAGTGGGCTCGACCAGCACCGAATCCTTGGTGATCCGGCCATCCTGCTCGCCGGCGACGATCATGTTCAGTCCGATGCGGTCTTTGACGCTGCCGCAAGGGTTGAAGCTCTCCAGCTTGGCGATCACTTGCCCGTTGCTGCCCGCGGCGATGCGGTTCAAGCGTACCAAGGGCGTGCGGCCCACTAGCGCGGTGATGTCGTCAGCTATTGCGCTCATCGTTCCGTCTCCCCAGGCTTCTGCGGCCGTCACAGGTGGTAAGGAACCGGTAACATTGCCACGGGAGCCGCGCTTGGCAACGGGGCCGTCGGGATGCCGAGCCCTCGGTGTGGTGACGTTGCGGCGTCAGCCCCGCGACGGCCCGAACCCGATCCTGGCTACTTTTTGCCGATGTAGCTCAGCGCCTGGTCGATGTCGGCGATGGTGTCGTCAGGGTGCTCACCACCAACGCAGAGGCGCACCATGTTCGGCGGGATGCCGGCCAGCTCGCGACCCATCTCGCCCTGTTGTTGATGGGTGGAGATGGCCGGGATGGTCGCCACGCTCTTGATCCGACCAAGGTCGGTGGCCCGCCAGATGCGCTCCAGATGGTCGAAGAACGTGCGGGTGGCTTCCTCGCCGCCGTCGACGGTGAAGGACATCAGATGGCCATAACGGTTGATCGGCTTGCCATACTGATCGTCGTGTTCGGCATCGACCAGCCACATGTATTTGCTGGCCAGCTCGTGAAGTGGGTGGTCGGGGAGGCCCAAGTACTGAACGCCAGCGATGCGCGGGTGCTTGGTCAGAAATTCGGCCACCTTCTCGGTGTTGCGGCTCATCAGATCCACCTTGGACCGGAGGGTGCGCATGTCGTTGAGTGTCATCACCGCCTGCATCGGGTGGAGGTTGGGGCCGTAGTCCCGATTGGGCAGGTATTTGATGTAGAGCGCGAAGTCCTTCTTGAGCGCATCGATGTCGAGGTTGGTGACCAGGTCCTTGCGCGCGATGACTGCGCCACAGACCCCGAAGCCACTGCTGGTCAGGGTCTTGGTGGCCGACTGCACGACGATGTCGGCGCCGTGGCTGATGGGCCGCAGCAGTGCTGGGGTGGCTACCGTCGAGTCGCAGATCAAGGGCAAGCCGTGGCTGTGGGCCAGGTCGGCGACCTCCTTGATGTCGAAGAAGCCCTGTCCTGGGTTGCTCGGTAGCTCGCCGTAGAGGAAACGGGTGTTCTCATCGATCTTCGACGCCCACTCGTCGATATTGGTGGGGTCTTGGATCCAGCGGCACTCGACGTTCCGCTCTTCCATGAGCCGCACGTTGAATTGCTGGAAGGTGCCGCCGTAGCATTGCGCCGTGGCCAGGAAGTTGCGCGGCTGGAAGACGTCCTTGCGCTTGAGAACCAGGAAGGGCTGGACGGCGGTCATGATGGCCGCCATGCCCGACGAGGTGGAGCAGCACGACGTCTCGCCGTCGAAGCCATAGCCCTCGAGCAGCGCCAGGGTCCACTCGTAGTAGTAGGTCGATGGGTTGGCGATTCGGGAGTAGCACCAGGTCGGGATTAGGTAGCCGAGCGCGGCGGCCATCTCGTCCGAGTCCCGGTAGGCCTGGGACGAGCTCATGAACACCGGCTCGATGATCGAGCCTTGGTAGTCCTCGATGGCTTCGTTGACCGAGTAGAGGCCGTGAACCGCGATGGTGTCGAACTTCCACTTCTTGACCACCTCGCGGATGTACTTGTCCCGCTTGGCCAGATAGGCGTTGTTCGTGTCGACATAGCGCTGCACTCCAGGGGTGATCTGAACGCCGTCATCGTCAGCCATGATGGGTCTCCTCAATCCCCGCGGACCGTCCGGCGGATGCCGTCGTTCTCGGGGAGGCCGAGCATACACGATTCATTTGAGTCCGGTTGCTGAGCAGGTCGCGTTGCGACAGTCCTGTCGCACCCCCGAGGCGCCGGTGTGAACGTTGGGTAACGCAGCCACGCCTTTGATGTCATGGTGGCGAGCCACTCAGCGGCCGGCGGTCCCGAGCTCGATGGCTCCAAGTGCTCCAAGCGCCGTCGATCCACGAGAAACGGCCGTCCGATTCCTGCGTCGGCACGGCTCCTGCTTCATTGTTGGGTGCGGTCAACGCGCCGCAGCACACCGTCCACCATCCTGCACCTCAGCAAGGAGATCCAACATGAACAAGCTTGCTTACAGTCTCGCCGCCGCCTCCTTCGTTTGCGTCGCCGCCGTGCCTGCCATGGCTGTCGGGGCGACTGGCGCCGAGGCCTGCGGGAACATCGAGATCCTCACCATCTCCGAGTGCCATTTCGAGTTCTCCGGAGGGTGTGAAGCCCAGTGTGAGCCGTTGAGCTTCCGCGCCGCCTGCAATGGTCAGTGCGACGCATCGATTGACGCCTGGTGCGAATCCGAATGCCACGGCTCATGTGTGGCCGACTGCCAGACCAACCCTGGCAGCTTCGAATGCCACGGTGCCTGCGAAGCGGACTGTAACGCCAACGTCACTGCCCAGTGCGGCACCGATCAAGAATGTGCGGCCTACTTTGAGGCCAACTGCTCGGTCCAGTGCGAGGCCGAGTGCGAGGTAGTGCCCCCCTCGGCGAGCTGTGAGGTCCAGTGCGAAGGTGCCTGCAGCGCATCATGCGAGCTGGACGCCAACTTCGATTGTTCCCTCGAGTGCACGGCGGAGCTCGAAGGTGGCTGTGAGCTGGACTGTGAGGCACCGGAGGGTGCGCTGTTCTGTGACGGCCAATACATCCCGGTTCAAGATCTGCCTGCCTGCATCGAATACCTGGTCGACAACTTCAACATCGAGGTCGAGGCAGAGGCGAGCGCTTCGATCACGGCGACCTGCAACTACGGCGCACCTGGGTCGAGCAGTGGTGGTGCTGCCGCATTGTTGCTCGGTCTCGGCCTGGTGGCCCTGCGCCGTCGCCGACAGTAACGGGACCCGCTGGTTCGAACGGGCTCGCCTAGCGGGCCCGTTCTCTGTGTAACAACTTAGAATCAAACGACTAATGGCTGACTCTGTGTAGCCAGGCGCGCTCTCCCGCATTAGATTGAGGCATGGCCGCCCCCGTTTGTACCGGTTCTAGGCATGCCGCGGCGGTAGCCTTGGTGCTGGTCATCGGTCTGCCGAGCGGCTGGGCTCGAGCCGCTCCGCCGCAGGTGGCCGATGCTCCCGACTGGGCTTTCGGCGAGCCTGCCGCCGAGGTGGCGCTGGCGGCCACCAGCGCATTGTTCATGGCGGCCTATGCTTTGCCCCAGGCGGTCTCAGACTGGGCACCTTCCACCGAGCAGACTCGGAACGATCACTACGGCGAGGCCAGTGACTACACCGGCAGCGTCGTGGGCACCTCGTGGCAGCTAGTGGGCAGCTGGGCGCTCGAAGGCGGGTATTACGACGAGCGAGGGATAGCCGATCCCTATGGGCGAGCATTGCGGACATCGCTGATGGATACCGAAGCGGTGCTGCTCGCCACCGGGATCACCACGGCGCTCAAACGGCTGACGGCGCGTTGCCGGCCCCGAGCCTGGCGTGATGGGCGCTGTGCCGGCGGAGAGTACAACGCCTTTCCGTCAGGTCACGTGACCCCGGTGGCGGCCCTGGCCGGATCGCGGTTGGTGCTGGCGGCTCAAAGCGATAGCGGTGCGGTGAGGCGTCAGCTCGCCTTCGGCTTTGCCGAGGGCACCACCCTCGCGACCGGGGCATTGCGGATCCTGGCAGGGGCCCACTCATGGGAAGATGTGGTCGTCGCCTGGACCATCGGCCACGTCACCGGGGCGCTGACTGCGTTGGCCCACCCCCTCGAACCCATCGCTGCCGAGCCGGTCGGGGCCACTGCGGGTGCGGTGGCTGCCAGCTCCGCCTGGGACATTGGCTTCCGGTGGTCCGGCGCTTTCTGAGTGGAGCTCTGGTGACCGTCGCCGGCCGGGAAAAACTCCCGCCGCTTCCCATGGATCACGGTAGACTCCGCCTATGCTCAACAAGCTCAGTCAGTCGCAGCGCCTGCAGCTCATGAAGTTCGTGTGCTCTTTTGCATGGGCTGATCTCGAGGTGCAGGAAGAAGAGCGTTCTTTCGTCAAGAAGATGATGGGCAAGTTGAAGCTCGATGAGACGGAGCAGCAGCAGGTTGCCGGGTGGCTCGAGGTGCCCCCGCCGCCGGAGGAAGTGGATCCGAGCGCCATTCCGGCTGAGCACCGCCAGCTGTTCCTGGAGACGATGCGTGAGGTGATCAGCGCCGATAAGGTGCTCGATCCTGAAGAGCGGGAGAACCTGACGCTCTTCGAGCAGCTGCTCCGCTGAGCTGCTGACCTAATGCTTGATACCTAGCAGTCGGAAGGTGTCGGCCTGCGACTTGAGGTGGACTTCGAAGGCTGGGGGCCGCTCGTCGGTACCCCGCTGTGCGACGACCCGGACGACGATGTAATCGTGGGCGGAGAGCCCAGCGGGCAGCGGCACGGTGACGATGGGCCCTGGACTGAGCTTGCGTCGCGACTTGGCGAGAGGCTCGCCGTCACTGGCAAGATAGCTGATCTGGTACTCAATCGCGGCGGCGCTATGGACTCCCTTTTCGACCGCTAGGTTGGCGAGCACCAGCCGGGCGCCACGCTTGTCGACTGGTGGCTCGATGGTGATGACTTCGCAGGGCGTGGTCTGATCGAAGCCCTTGGCGATCACCTTGTTCTGTCGCAACATCAACACCTGGAACAGCCAGTTCTCGGCCAAGGGCTCGAGCTTGGCGGCCTGGATAGCGGCCGCGATGGCCGTCCGATCGACTGCTGCGATGCGCTTGGCTGCCCAATAGGCGTCTCCAGGCAGTAGGTGGTCCCGAGGCTCGAAGGGCGGCGACGGATCGTAGTGATCCTCCAGCACCATCTCGTTCATCATGCCCACTGCTGGGTCGAGCTTGTCCGGTTGGACCGCCGGTGGCTTAGGTGACAGGCCCAAGCTGAAGACTCTCAGGAAGAAGTTGCTGTCCTCCCGATCTGGGTTCTCGACCCATTGGCGTTCGTCCAGGTAGTCGTCGACCCCAAGGGCACCGTCCAGACCTGCCACGACGTGCTGAACGTGCCCCAGGCCGGGTTTGCCCAGGTAGACATCTCGCAGGTTCCGTGACCGCAGGCGCTTGAGCCCGAGCCAGCCGGTCATCATGGTCAGCGCTCGCAGGCTGCGTCGCTGCAGGTGAGGCAGCTGGTCGTTTGGATCATCAGAACGAGTGTCGTTGATAGGGGTGGGACCCAGGTCGACGCCCAGGGGCCAGCGGGTTGCGGCGACTCGTTCCCCTTCGTGAGAGCGGATGATGTGGACTTCGGCGGTGCGGTACCCCAGGGCGTGAAACAGGCGGCTGGCGATGACCGCCGCGCCGCTGCGCATACCCGGGTGCCCCGGCACGTCAGGTTGCAGCTCGTAGGGCAGGCCGCGAGCGTCGACGATGACCAGGGCATCCTCCATCCCCGAGGTCGGCGCCTCGCCAGTGATCGTGAAAGGCGGCTTGGGCGGGCCGTCACGCGGGTAGTCGGCCAGCGGGTGGTGGCTGTCGGCAGGTGGGCGGAACCAGCTCGAGCGGGGCACCTCGTCCAGCGAGTTCACGTCGAGGGCTGCAGGTGAGCGGCGGGGATCGAGCCCTCCGACCAGCTCGCGGCGAACGTAGACGTCGGCTTGGTGTAGCTCCTTGATGAAGGTGCGTGCTGTGGGGCGGGCGATGCCATGGTCGTCTTGGGCATCGGTGACCGGGGGTCGATCGGCGAAGCGAGTTGGCCGATAGCCGCAGCCCATCACTGTCAGACCGAGCAGCAGCAGGCCGGTGCCGCGTAACCACTGTCTTGTCGTGCTGGTCTTCATTGCGATCGTCAATCCCGATGTTGCCGATCCCCGAACCGCTCTGGGGTGCCTAGCGAGAAGAGCATCCGGACACCCTCGGGTCCGGTGGCAATGGCGAGCTGGGCGAGCTGGGCGTTGTCGCTGTACAGATCGATGCCCAGGCCCAAGGCGTAGCGCAGGTTGAACAACTGGTTCAGCTCGAGCTCGGCGACCTTGGGCGCCACGGTGGCCGCATCCATGAAGAGCCGCAGTCCCATGAAGGGCACCAGTTGCCAGGTGTAGTCCAGCGAACCGACGATGGACACCAAGTCGCGACGGGTGTCGAAGCCTCGGTACTCGGGTTGGCGCGGCAGCTCGCTGAAGGGCACATCGAGGTTGTTGATGGGCACCAGCCCGTCGACCACCAAGCGAGGGGCGAAGATGTTGGTTTGCCGGTAGACCGGCACGAAGCCGCCGATGCGCCAGCCCATCCGCATGAAGGCCACTGGGACGCCTTCGGTGCTGTGAGCCGCTCCGGCGTAGGCCTCGGCTACCGCGCCAGGGGTCGGTTTGCCCAGGTGCTTCCGACTGTCGAACCGTGCCGCCATCTCGCCGTAGGCGATCCAGGGGCTATGACTGGCACCGGGCACGCTGTCCTCTGCGAAGACACGGCTGAGTGCTTCGTTGCCCGAGTCTGGGGTGTCCTCCACCTGTCGCCGCGCCAGGCTGACCGACAGAAACAGCTCGAGCTTCGGCCACAGCCGCATGCCCAGACTGCCGAGCCCGCGCACGCGGCGCTCCGAATAGAGGCCGACGCGGTGGGGCGAGTTGGTGCGGAACTGGTTGCGCTGGTCGCGGTCTGGCGCGATGCCGAGGCCGTGGTATTCGAGCTTGTTCTCATCCTCCATGTAGGCTTCGAACGAGACGATGAAGGGCACCAGCCAGTTCCCTTTGAGAATCACCCGTGATTCGGTGACAAAATCGGTGGGAATGCCGAAGCCGAAGCGCTGGTAGGTCGCGACCCATTTGGTGTCGGCGATGGCGCGCAGGCCGATGTTGAAGGGGCTGCCGGTCTCGGCGAAGAGGGTGGGGAAGACCATCACGTCTCCCCCTGGCGGCGCTCCCAGCAGCTCGCGGTACCGTGGTACCAGCTGCTTGTCGGCGATCAGACTGGCGGTGGCCACCGTGCCGCGGAACATCAAGTCGATGATGGTGCGAGGCAGGTAGAGCACGGCGCTGCCGATGGTTCGCGCCGTGTCCCCTGGCTCTCGGCCAGGCTCTTCGATGCCGGTGATGGCCTGTTCGGGATCGATGGGCTCGGCGGGCTCGGCGTCCTCGGGGGGCTCGGCGGGCTCGGCCGGCTCGGCGGGCTGGGCGTGCGCCGCCGTTGCTGCGCTGAGGCTCAGCGCCCCCAGCGTAAGCAACCTGCCGGCACGGTGCAGCCATCGCAGATCCACCCCCAGAGGCAGTAATGGGCGCTAGCCCGGATGACAACTCGCGATCAGTCCTCTGGGGGCCGCTGTTCCACGTCGGAGCCCGTCACCTCGGAACAGGCGGGATCACCACGGTGTTGATGGGCTGGACGTTCATGCCTGCGGGGTAGCCGTAGGACACGTTTGACGTGAAGGTGCTCGTCAGGGGTGTGCCCCAGCCCCAGACCCACAGACCGAAGCGGCCGGCGCTGCTCATTTCGTGGCGGCCGGTGGAGCAATTGCCGACGTTCTGGAAGTCGCCGGTGATGAGATCGATTCGGGTCCACTCGTAGTCGCCCACCGGTTGCCAGCCGCCGAGCAGGCCTGCGCAGTCGAGGTCGACGTCATGGAAGTTGCCGTCCTTGTCTCGGGACCGCACGACCACCAGGTTGGTCTCTGGATAGGTCGGATCGGCGAAGAACACGTAGGCGTTCATGTACTGGTTGGGCGGCACGCTGATGACGAAGTCGACGTCACCGTAGCCGCCGTTGTCAGACAGCATGTTCCACTGGGAGCCGGCCATGTGAGTGAACAGCAGGTAGGGGTGCTCGTCGTCCTGGCTGCTGACCACGAAGGGGGTGCCGGTGGTGACCTCGACGATCTGGCCTTGATCGAGGGTGGCTGGCCCACCCACGTCGGGGGTCCAGGTCAGCTGGGTGCCGTCCACGGCGCCGATCATGCGCCAAATGGCAGGCTCACCCTGTCGTGGTCGGTACATGACGCCGACATACTCGCTGCCCAGCGCTTGCACCGGCGGCACCATCTGCTCGCCGTGATCGCAATAGGCGACGCCATAAGGCGTGCGCATACAGGGCTGACCGGCCATGAAGCCGATGGGTTTGTCCGACTGGATGACCGAACCGGTCAGCTCGGCACTCTGGGTGATCTGAGCGTTTTGCCCGCGGTTGATGGTGAAGGTGAAGGGCGTATTGGCTGCGCTGGCGGGGATACCACCGCCGCCCTGGACGGCGGCCACAGGCACCATCGTCACCGAGGTGTTGTCCTCGGTCGCCACGATGTTCATCGATGGGGGCGCGATGTCTTGTTGATAGGCGTTGACCGCGATGTAGTTGGTATCCCACGCGCTGGTCGGTAGCAGCAGCGAGGCGCCGGTGACGGCTACGCTTCCGCCGCCATAGGGGTTGATCTGGTAGGCCACCACCGGCACATCCGATTCGATCCGGAATGACGCCGACACGCCGGTGCCTTGCATGCCGGCACCAGGCACTGCCGAGGTGACCGGGCAGTTGGGCGCCCCGCCTGAGTTGCCTGACAGGAACACGATGGCCACCTCGCCGGCCGGCAGGCCTGCGGTATTGTCGTAGGCCTGGTAGGTCAGTGAGGGTCCCTGGCCTACCGGAATGCGGGTGAAGTTCTCTACCGGCAGCAGGATGCCGTTGTGCTCGATCACCAGATGGGCCGGGGTGTTCCAGGTGTTGGCGACGAAAGCGGCGAAGCAATAGGTCGGCTGGTAGGCCTCCATGTCCGTCGCCCAGTACTCGCAGCCTACCGACTGCTTGTTGTTCTTGGCGGCCTCGCAGGCGTTGATGCAGGTCAAGGTCTCCATGTCGCAGCCTTCGAGACCGGAGCACTCCTGGACCACCACGCCGTTGCAGTCGAGCACCGAGTGCAGATCGCCCGAGCACTGGCCAGCGCAGGCTCCCCCTTGGCCGATGCCTCCGAAGTTGAGGCCGCCACTACCGCCGAAGCCGAGGCCACCGGTGCCGTTCGAGGAGGTCGACCCGCTTGAGGTGGAGGAAGGGTCGAACCCGGAGGTGTCGGTGGCAGAGCAGCCGATCCACATCGCCACGGCGGCGGTGGCCGCGAGGAGGAAGTACTTCGCGTGCATCGTTTCGTCCTGTGCTGAGGAAGCGTGATGCTCGAGCTTCGGACCCGAGCCGTCCGGCGCCGCAGAGAGGACGCCAAACTCCTATCAGTCTAGCATGGGGGGTCGCCGCACTTGTCAGACGGCGCGCTCAGCGATCTAGCAGCTCGGTCAGGCGCAGGCGCCACACCGCGAAGATTGCCTCGGCGAAGACCTTGCCATCCAGCTTCGAGCGTCCGACCCGCCGATCGACGAAGACGATGGGTACTTCGACCACCTGTAGTCCTCGGCAGAGGGCCCGATAGGTCGTTTCGATCTGGAAGGCGTAGCCGTCTGAGCGCAGTGACTCGACGTCGATCTGCTCGAGCGCTCGGCGAGTGTAGGCCTTGTAGCCCGTGGTAAGATCCCGAACGCCCACCCCCAGAATGGCGCGGGCGTAGATCGATCCGCCGCGGGAGATCAGGTGCCGACGCAGCCCCCAGCCGACCACGCCACCGCCGACGATGTTGCGCGATCCGACGGCCACGTCAGCGCCCTCAGCTAGCGCCCGGAGAAAGCTCGGCAGGTGCCGGGCGTCGTGAGACAGATCGGTGTCCATCTCGAAGACCGTGTCGTAGTCATGGTGCAAGGCATAACGGAAGCCTTCCACATAGGCGGTTCCGAGCCCGAGCTTGCGGGGCCGATGCAGCACCGAGATCCGCTCGTCCCCGGCGGCCAGCTCGTCGGCCAGCTCGCCGGTGCCGTCGGGCGAGCTGTCATCGATGACCAGAAGGTGGGCGTCAGGCAGCACGCCGAACAGGTCGCCGATGAACGGCTCGAGGTTGTCTCGTTCGTTGTAGGTTGGCGTCAGAACGAGAACGTGCCGGGGCGAGGTCACCGTCAAGCTCCGGTCTCAGCGGCCAGGGCTACGCCTGCTCGTCCGGCTGTGTTGGCCGTTGCAGTGACAGCACGATGGGGACGTAGACCGCCAAGGTCAGGGGGGTACGTCCGTCGCCGGCCAGCCCGTCCATCACCCGGTGCAGGATCACCGGTCGGGTGAGCTGGTGCTTGTGATGGGGCAAGTAGGTGCCGATCAGATAGGAGTAGAGGGTGTCCAGATCGTCGAAGCCGCCCGTGGTCAAGGTCTCCACATAGGCGCCGCCGTAGATCCGCGTGAGGGTGACGCCAGCCTCGGCATCGGCCTTGGCCTGGCCCAGTACCGGCAACACCAACTCCCAGGTCCAGTCGCGAAGCCGGTCCTTCAGTGGATTGGCATGCAAGGCAATCAGCGGCTGCTCCAGCACCCGCAGCTGCTGAACCGCAGCGATCTGTGCCAGCTTGCTCTGCCCGTCCCGCAGCGCCTCGACCGCGATGCCGTGCTTCGACGTCTTGTCATCTTCCGCCGGCTTGTCCAGCGCCAGCGCCAGCGCCCGCCGAGTGCTTCGGAACGCCTGACCCAGCGTGTAGCCGCCGTTCGGCCCGGGGTTGTCGCTATAGGCGTAAGGCGCCCCTCGCCGCCCTGTCCCTGCTTGGTGCTCTTGTGTCATCTCGTAACCCTCGCGGACCAGATGCAGGTGCCCTGACGGGCACCGGAGACCCTGCGGGTGTACCAGAAAGCCGCCGCCGGGCGGAACCGTTTCGCTTCCCCCTTGCCGGACTGGGGATGTGGCCATACGTTACCGGTCGTTGCGGGCAGCGAGGCCCTCACCCTGACGAGCGCTGGAGATTCGAGATGGCAGGCAAGAACGTTCATAGTTTCGACGACTCAAACTTCGACGCCGAGGTCCTGAAGGCCCCGACGAAGGTCATGGTCGACTTCACCGCCACCTGGTGCGGTCCCTGCAAGGCCTTGTCCCCCATCATCGAGAAGCTCGCCGAAGAGTTCGAAGGCAGTCTCAAGGTCGGCAAGGTCGACATCGACAGCGCTCCGGGCCTGGCGGCCAAGTTCGGCATCAAGTCGGTTCCCACCGTCATGGTCTTCGAGGGCGGCGAAAAGAAGGCCTCCCACATCGGCCTGGCCCGTCGCGAGCAGCTGGTGAAGATGGCAGGGCTGTAAGAGCCCACGACGACCGTCTCCGACCCGAGCGTCGGATCTGCTTCCTTGTCAGCGGGGCTTGTCCTTTTTGCGGACTACGGGTTCTAGGGCCTCCTGCTCGTGCCAGGCCGCCGACCGTGTTACGGGCTCGTCTCACGATTGAGGAGGGGGGCGCCGTCCCGCAGCTTGTGTGGCCGCCCATGCTCGTGTCGTCATGACCATGCTTGCCGCGCACTGTGCCTACCGGGCTGACCTGTTGTCAGACAATCTCGGGTTGGGACACCAGGCGGCAGTGACGGTTCGAGTCGCGCCCACCCTCTTCGCGAGGAGGTCGTCGCTCCAGGCGGACGACACGTGGAGATGGCCTGATGACCGAACTGCAGCATTCCGACCGCGGTAGCCAAAGCGACTACGTGCTCGGCACGATTCTCGGCTGGGACGCCTTCGACGTCGTTCGATGGCAGTCCATGGAGGCTCTCAGCGAGCCCTTTCGCTACCGAGTCGTGCTGTCTCGGAGCGCCGAGCGCGGGCCGGTGGCCATTGAGTCGCTGCTCAACACCGGCGCGACCTTCTGCGTCGCCACCGAAGCGCGTTGGCGCCACCTGCACGGCGTGGTCGCTGAGGCGGAGTTGCTCGAGCACACCGGCCGGCTGCTGCTCTATCAAGTCGTGCTGGCGCCCCATGTGCTGCGCGCCGCCTACCGTCGGCACTGTCGAACCTTCGTCGACCAAAGCCTCGAGCAAATCGTGGAGCACGTGCTGGAGGGAAAGAGCGCGTCCCAGGATGGCGCCGGCGCGCTCATCAAGCTCTCTCGACCGCCGACGCCGCCGCCCGAGCAACCGAGCTTCGAGTCGTTCACCGAGCCTCACGGTTACTATCGCTGGAGCCTTACCGAGCCGGAGCGAGCCGAAACGCCACGCAAGTTCGTGGTGCAATACAACGAGAGCGATCTCGACTTCGTCGCCAGACTGCTCGAGTCCGAAGGGATCACTTACGGCTTCGAGCATTCCAGCGACAGCTGCGTCATGACCCTGACCGATCGCCCCGGCGCGGCACCCTTGTTTGGTCGTGACGAGGAGCACGAGTTGGTCAGCGCCGTGGTTACGGGGGCGGCGCGGGACCAAGAGGTGGTGCAGGTCTTTCGCAATCGCACCAGGCTGCGCCCCACAGCGGTGACGATGCGCGACTACGCCTGGCGCAAGAGTCTGACCCGGCTGGAAGCATCGGCCTCCGCGCCAGGCTCAGCTGCCCCGCTGGAGCACTACGAGTTTCCGGCGCGGGACGAGGACCACCCGACCGCCCCGGGGGATGCGCCGGCCCAGTTTCAGCTGGAGCGCTACGCCACCGAGACCGGCCTGAGCGAGGGCTATGGGACCGTACGCACCCACGAGCCAGGTTATCGTTTTCGGCTGCGCGATCGGGCCGCCATCCGTGAAGACCAAGAACTGGTCGTAGTGCGCGTCGAGGTCCAGGCGGTGCAGCTCTTACCCGAGTCGACGGTGCTCGACTTCGAGACGATTGGGTTTCGGCAGCGTGGACCGGTGACTGATGCCTTCTTCGAGTCACGGTTTGAGGCATTGCCCGCCGAGGTTCACTACCGGCCGGCCCGGAAGACGTCCAAGACGCGGATCGTCGGCATCCAGTCAGCTCGGGTCACCGCCGAAGAGGTCAGCCGCGAGGCGCCGCCGCCAGAGCTGAACAACGACGAGCTCGGCCGGGTTCGCATTCGCTTTCCCTGGGATCAGCGCGAGAACGACGGGACGCCGACCTCCAAGTGGGTGCGGGTGGCTCAGTATTGGGCTGGACCTAGCTTTGGTGCCCTTTATGTCCCCCGGGTAGGTCACGAGGTCTTGGTGGCCTTCGAGGACGGTGATCCGGACCGACCGGTCGTCGTCGGCCGGGTCTACAACGCCCAGAATCAGCCGCCCTACCTGAAGCCCAACACCAGCATGAGCACCCTCAAGAGCGACAGCGTGGGGGCTGACGGCTCGCCGGCCGAGGGCTTCAACGAGCTGCGGTTCGAAGATGCGGCCGATCAAGAACAGGTGTTCCTGCATGCCCAACGCAACCTCGACGAAGTGGTCCTAGCGAGCCACTCGACCAGCGTGGGTGGTGACCAGTCCAACTCGGTGGGGGGCAATCAGTCCAACTCAGTGAAGGGCAATCGCACGCATCACGTGTGTGGGACCGAGAAGGTGACGGTGGATTCCCCCCGGACGACCAAGCTCAACGCGACTGAGACCCACACGGTCGCCACGACCCGGGAGACCACCATTGGGACTACGGAGACGCTGTCGGTGGGGACGGATCGCACGGTGACGGTCGGGGCCAGCCAGACCATCAAGGTTGGCTTGGTGGAGTTCCACAAGGTCGGCGCTGACCGCACTCTGGACGTGGGGGGTAACCAGTTGGTGCATCAAGGTGGATGGCACGCGTCTCGTGCGACTGAGCACCGTTTTTCTTGCGACCGTTTCGCCATCGATGCTGGCGGGGCGACGCTCACCATGCAGGCCGGGCTGATTTGCCTCAACAACGGGGCCGGGGCGAGCATCGTCATGGCTGGCGGAATCGTGTCGGTTACTAGCGGCAATTTCGTGAGCAAGGCGGGCACCCACATGATCCATTCGGACGGCATGACCGGTTTGACCTCGAGTACGACATTCATCGGGTCCTCTGGTGGGACCACGCTCAAGTCGGGCGCCGACACCATGATCACCGCTGGCGGAACCATCAATGCCGCCGCCGCACTCATCAAGCAGAA
>JAUVCD010001019.1 GCA_030590865.1 Myxococcales bacterium
GCACAGGCCCTCAAAGGGCCCGTCGCCGCCCTCGCAGATCTCCTGGGAGTTGATGCACCGCAGGATGCCGGGGGTGCAGCGGCCCAGGGCCGTTCCGCAGGGCTGGTTCAGACCGGGGATGTCCTCCTCCTCGTCGATGGCGCCGTCGCAGTCGTTGTCCGAGCCATCACAGACCTCCACGGCGGGGGTGACGTGACCCAGGCAGGAACCCCAAACGCCACTTGTGCACTCGCGCGCTCCTGCGGTGCATAGCCCCAGGCAGTCCCACCCGATGCTGCTGGCGTCCCATGTACAGCCGGTATTCAGACCGGAGCCGGGCGGATAGCAGGTATCCGATAGCGGCATCCCCATGGTGTTCTCGTCGGTTTGCCCATCACAGTCATTGTCGATGTTGTCGCAGACCTCCGTCGATGGGCCCACGTCGTACTGACACTCTCCCCAGGCGCCGGCGCCGCCGGCGGGGCAGAGCTGTAGGCCGGGGGCACAGGCGCCGTCGCAGTTCCAGACGCCAGGCGAAGATTCGTTGCAGCCCGCGCCGAATTCGTAGCAGGTGCGCGCGATGCCGTCGACCAGTCCGTCACAGTCGTTGTCGACGCCATCGCACATCTCCGGCTGGGCCCCCTGGTAGGGGTCACAGGTCTGGGACACGCCGGCGATGCAGTTGTCGATGGTGTGGACGCAGACGCCCAGGCCGCAGGTGGTGGTGCCCAGATCTTCATCGGTCTGCCCGTCGCAGTCGTCGTCCGCGCCGTTGCACTGCTCGGCGGTGGGCGGGACCTCGCCCACGCAGGTGGACCACGCGCCGCCGGTGCAGGTGCGGGTGCCACCATGACACACGCCGACGCCGTCGGTGGCCGCCGGTCCGGAGTAGCAGACCTCGGTCAAGGGGACGCCATTTGCATCCTCGTCGACCAGTCCATCGCAATCGTTGTCGATGCCGTCGCACACCTCTTGGGTGGGGACAACCTGGCCCTGACAAGAACCCCAGGTGCCCGCGGTGCAGGTTTCGGTGCCACCGTGGCAGGCGCCGACGCCCTCCGTACCCACCGGTCCGGTGTAGCAGGCTCCGGTGACGTTCTCGTCCACGGCGCCGTCACAATCGTCGTCGAGGTTGTTGCAGGTCTCCGTCGCCGGCGTGGCGGCCGAGCAGCCTGTCCAGTTCCCCGTGGAGCAGGTCTCCACTCCGGTACACGTACCGAAGCCGTTGGTGATCTGACAGGCTTGAGAGAGCCCCTCGTCGGTGAGCCCGTCACAGTCGTTGTCTTGGTTGTCACACTGCTCGGCTGACGGTGTCACTGCGCTTCCGCAGACGCTCCAAGCGCCGCCCGTACAACCACGCGAGCCCTCCTGGCACACGCCCAGGCAGGCACCAGGAGCGGTGCAACCGGTGGTGGCGCCGTAGCCCAGCGGGTAGCAGGCCTGGGTCAGGTTTTCGTCGATCTGCCCGTCGCAGTTGTTTTCCTGGCCGTCGCACACTTCGGTGGCGGGGCCGACATCGAACTGGCAGCTCGACCAGTTGCCACTACCGCCGGCGGGGCAGGTCTGGGTGCCGGCGGAGCAGATGCCCTGACAGGTCCAGACACCGCCCGCGAAGTTGCAGCCGGTGGCATGTGAGTAGCAAGATTGGTTCAACCCGTCGGCGATGCCGTTACAGTCGTTGTCTTGCCCGTCGCAGGTTTCCACCTGCTGGCCCAGGAGGGGATCGCAGGTCTGAGTCGTACCGGCCAGGCAGTTCTGTACGGTGTTCTCGCAGACGCCCAACCCACAGGTGGTCTGGCCGAGCCCCTCGTCTGTCTGTCCGTCGCAGTCGTTGTCATCTCCGTCACACACCTCGGTGCCGGGGGTGACTTCGCCGGCGCAGGTGCCCCAGGAGCCGGTGGTGCAGGTACGCGTGCCGGCCAGGCAAAGCCCCTGACCGACGGTGCCCGCCGGACCGTTGTAGCAGCTTTGGGTCAAGCTTTCGTCGATGGCGCCGTCGCAGTCGTCGTCGACGTTGTTGCAGATTTCCGCGGCGGGGGTGGCTGCCGTGCAGCCCAGCCAAGCGCCGGTGGAGCAGGTCTCGTTGCCGTCACAGGTGCCGAAGCCGTTGGTCACCGAGCAGGCCTGGGAGAGGGTCTCGTCCACGGTGCCGTCGCAGTCGTCGTCGACGTTGTTGCAGATTTCAGGGGAGGGGGTGGTCGCGGTGCAGGCGCCCCAGGACCCTGCCGTGCAGGTTTCGACGCCGGTGCAGGTGCCGTCGCCGTTGGCGATCTGACAGGGGCGGTTCAGCCCCTCATCGATGGTGCCGTCGCAGTCGTCATCGACGCCGTTGCAGGTCTC